>NZ_JBEUEL010000018.1:0-57559 GCF_041725775.1 Pueribacillus sp. YX66
ATATCGTTTCCTTTTTTGTTTCATAAACCTACCTTAACATATCCTTTCTTGCTGTCTAAAATCTTGGGTCCATTATATTTTCCGCTGTTATCTATTCTTATTTTTAGCTTTTCATTTTCGCTTTATACAGTGTACAAAGTGATTTATTGGCTTGAAACGCTTGGATTGTACTCGGGATTACTTGAATTTTTTTCAGAAACGTCGTTAAAATTATCTTTGTTATTTTTACTAGCTCTTTTTTATTTTATGCTCTTTTCGGCGTTAAAATTGATTGCCAATACAGTGAATGAGCTCGCACTTTTTTTCTTTTCAAAAGATCAAGAAGGTCAAGTGTTAATGAAAATTCGCTCTGGTTCGATTGTTTTTGTCGTTGGCAGTTTGTTTTCACTTATTTTTAATCAATCGCTTCTTATGATGACGATTATTTTTCTTATAAGTTGTTTCGTTTATTTTTTATTTTTTCTATTTAAAGTAAGTGATTTTTTAACGATTGGAAGTATGTTCGGTATGGTAATTATGATTTTACTATTTTGGACTGCTTTCGTTTTTTTAGTTTCGTATATCGGTTTACGTATTTATAATGCTATATTGGCAACGTTAAGCATTTAATTAACTTGCATGATTTCTTTCCAAATTTGCAAATGTGGCCGAGCACTTTCGTAGCGTGATATAGATTTTCCGTTTTGATTTCCAATCCACACTCCGGCAGTATAGTCATCAGTTAGCCCGATAAACCATAAATCTTTTACATCGTTCGTCGTGCCCGTTTTTCCCCCGATGTAATTTTTTGAGACGTATGCACGCCTAGCAGTACCAGACGTAATCGTTTTGTTTAGCAACTTACGCATTTTGTCGTTCGTTGTTTTACTCCAAACGGGCGTTGTTTTTTTCTCCCATTGAAACAGCGTTTCTCCATTCGCATCTGTCACTTTTTGAATCGCATAGCTTTGTGTAAATGTACCGTTAGTTGCAAAGGTGGTATAGGCTTTCGTAAGTTCTGCTGGACTTACTCCGTACGTAAATCCACCGATTGCGCTTGCAAGATTTTTGTCGCTTTTTAATGCTTTTTCAAATTGAAAAGGTTTTAAATAGTTGAAGCTTTCTTCGACACCAGTATTGTTCATGAGACGAACAGCTGCTGTATTGATTGAAGAGATAAAAGCTTTCTCAACTGTAACACGATGATAGTTCGCATTCCCGTAATTTTTTGGACAAAATGAACCTTTGCAAAATCGGCTTGCATCGATGAGTTGAGATGTTGATGCACCTGTTTTTTCGATGTATGGAGCAAATACGAGCAATGGTTTTATCGCTGAGCCTGGTTGGCGATATATTTGGTAGGCATAATTTAATGTTTGTCTTTTGAAATCCTTTCCAGCGACAACAGCTTGTATCGTATGGGCGTTATGATTAATAATGACGACGGCACCTTCGACATCTAGATTACTTAGTACATGTTGGACAGTGTGAACAGCATTCACCTGTAGTTTCGGATCAAGGGCAGTATGAACGTGGACTCCTCGTACGTACAGCCATTCATTTGTTCTTTCCTGTAATTTTTCTTGAATTTTTTGTTTTTCTTCATCTGTTTCTGCTTTCTGAAGTTGCTTTTTAAACCCTTCTTTTTCAGCAACTAACGCTTTGAATTCACGATAAACGTAGTCAGTGTAGTCTGGATATTGATGGATTGGTTTTTGGATTTGTATGTTTACTTTTTCTGCTATTGCTTTGTCATGCTCATTTTTTGAAATATAATTGTTAGCTAACATGTTTTTTAACACGTGCTTCTGTCGTTCTTTTGTTTTTTCGATATTTTTTATTGGATTATATAATGTCGGATTGTTAGGGATCGCAACTAAAAAAGCTATTTCCGCAAGCGAGAGTTCGTTGCTTTGTTTTCCAAAATAGTAGTGGCTTGCTGCTTCGATCCCGTATACTCCATTTTGGAAATAAATTTTGTTAATATAATATTCAATAATTTCTTCCTTTGTATATTGTTTTTCAAGTTTAAAGGAAATGAGCAGTTCTTTTAATTTTCGCTCATATTTTTTTTCGTTCGTTAAAAATAAATTGCGTGCAAGCTGCTGAGTAATTGTACTTCCGCCTTCTTCAATTGAGGCATGTTCAGCATTTGTTAAAAGCGCTCGTCCTATACCGCGGATATCCACACCACGGTGGGTAAAAAATGATTGGTCTTCAACAGCGACAAACGCATGAATAACATCTATCGGAATGTCTTCATATTCAATATATTTTCGTCGCTCTGTTAAGTAGACCTCTTCAAAGACCTCTCCATTTTTATCGAGAAATTGACTGTTGTTTTCAATGTGAAAGTTATGAAGTAGAATTTCATCTTTCCACCATTGTTTCGGCGTTTTTGTTTGTTTCACTTCTTTTGTTACACCGATAAATGAAAAGACAAACAAAATGAATAAACTAAAAATAATTGAAAAGCTGACTGTTTTTTTAAACATAGTACGGTCACTCTTTTCCTTCATTTGCTTTCCTCATTTTAACACGAAATTCTGAAAGGGATAATGATTTTAGAGAAAAGGTATTGTAATCATGCTACGGATTACTGCATACGATGATAAAAAGTAAAATACACCGGTCCCTCATTTACATGGATAAGTTCTGCTTACTATCAGTGCGTGTTCAAAAAGGAGGACAACGATCCGAACTTTTTGAACATCCTCTATTAGTGAAATGGATAGCAAATATGGAGGGTGATTCAATGGATATTTTAAATAAAGTAAAACAATACCGTGAAGAAGAAAATCGTTTAAAGTGGGAAGGAACGTTTACCGAATATTTAGAGCTGTTAAAAGAAAGACCAGAGATTGCACAAACGGCTCATTCACGTGTGTACAATATGATTAAAGCTGCTGGTATTGAGAAAAAGGATGGTCGTAACGATTATCGTTTTTTTAATGAGGAAATTTTTGGACTCGAAGAAGCGATTGAGAGACTGGTTGAAGAATATTTTCATCCGGCTGCAAAGCGGTTAGATGTGCGAAAACGAATCTTGTTATTAATGGGTCCTGTAAGTGGTGGAAAGTCGACAATTGTGACGATGCTAAAGCGCGGTCTTGAACGATATTCACGAACTGATGAAGGCGCGGTTTATGCGATTAAAGGTTGCCCAATGCATGAAGATCCTCTCCATCTCATTCCCCAGCATTTGCGCGAAGATTTTTATAAAGAATATGGCATCCGTATTGAAGGAAGCTTGTCTCCGCTCAATACGATGAGGCTCGAAAAAGAGTACGGAGGGAAAATTGAAGATGTGTTAATCGAACGAATTTTTTTCAATGAAGATCGTCGTGTCGGAATTGGTACGTTTAGCCCATCAGACCCGAAGTCACAAGATATTGCAGATTTGACAGGTAGTATTGACTTTTCAACGATTGCTGAATATGGTTCAGAGTCAGATCCGCGAGCTTATCGATTTGACGGAGAGTTAAACAAAGCGAATCGAGGAATGATGGAGTTTCAAGAAATGTTAAAGTGTGATGAAAAATTCCTTTGGCATTTACTTTCGTTAACACAAGAAGGCAACTTTAAAGCTGGACGCTTTGCGCTCATTAGTGCGGATGAATTGATTGTTGCTCACACAAATGAAGCGGAATATCGTTCGTTTATTTCAAACAAAAAAAATGAAGCGCTTCATTCGAGAATTATAGTTATGCCTATTCCATACAATTTGAAAGTGAGCCAAGAGGAACGCATTTATGAGAAAATGATTAAAGAAAGCGACATGTCTCATGTTCATATTGCTCCCCATGCGCTAAGAGTTGCAGCGATTTTTTCGATTTTAACGAGGTTGAAGCCATCAAAAAAACAAGGCATCGATCCTGTAAAAAAAATGCGGCTTTATGATGGAGAAAGCGTTGAAGGTTTTAATCAAGTTGATGTAGATGAGCTAAAAGCAGAATTTCCCGATGAAGGGATGAGTGGCATCGATCCGCGTTATGTCATTAATCGTATTTCTTCGTCGATCATTCGGAAAGAAACACCGTCAATTAATGCTCTAGATGTGTTGCGCTCGATTAAAGATGGACTTGATCAACACCCATCCATTTCTGAAGAAGATAAAGAAAAATATTTGAATTATATTGCGATTGCACGGCGCGAATTTGATGAAATTGCAAAAAAAGAAGTGCAAAAAGCATTCGTCTACTCGTATGAGGAATCAGCAAAAACATTGTTAGAAAATTATCTTGATAACGTTGAAGCGTTTTGTAATCAAAACAAATTAAAAGACCCGTTAACCGGTGAAGAAATGAATCCTGACGAAAAATTAATGCGCTCGATCGAAGAACAAATTGGAATTTCAGAAAATGCGAAAAAAGCATTTCGAGAAGAAATTTTAATTCGTATTTCTGCGTTTGCACGCAAGGGAAAACGTTTCGATTACTATTCGCATGATCGGTTGCGAGAAGCTATTCAGAAAAAACTTTTCGCTGATTTAAAAGATGTTGTAAAAATTACAACGTCATCGCAAACCCCTGATGAATCACAGTTAAAGAAAATTAATGAAGTTATTGCTCGCCTCATTGATGATTATGGGTATAACTCGACGTCGGCAAATGAACTTCTTCGGTATGTTGGCAGCCTACTTAATCGTTAATCCAGTAATTATTTGTTGTTCAACGAGTAAGAGCATGTTAAAGTATAAACATATCGTATGGCTCATCTGAATTGTGTCGTCAAGCTATAGGATGTAAAATAAAACTAAATGTTAACGTCGCTATTTTATAGAAAAAGCGTACGATTAAAAATCACATTAATTTATAACGATGGGGAGAGCATGATGCCGAATCAAAATGTTCGTTTTGTCGACTGGCTAAAAGCTTTACTTATTGCTTTGATCATTGTCGCGCTCGTACGGCAATATTTATTTGCAAATTACATCGTCAACGGTGAATCGATGATGCCAACGATTGAAGAAGGCAATCGGTTAATCGTAAATAAAATTGAGGTTGAAATTCGTTCTCCGGAACGGTTCGATCTGATTGTGTTTCATGCAAACTCAGAAGAAGACTATATAAAACGGGTCATCGGTCTTCCCGGTGATACGATTAAATATGAAAACGATCAGTTATATGTTAATGGTAAAGCAGTAGATGAACCGTACTTGGACGATTTTAAAACAGATCTAATCGACGGTCAACTAACAGAAAATTTTACGTTGCTAGATAAAACAGGTCGTTCAACCGTTCCGAAAGATTATTATTTTGTACTTGGTGATAATCGTAGGCACAGTTATGATAGTCGCCACATCGGATTTATTAGCAAAGAAGAAATTGTAGGCATCGTTAATTTGCGTTACTGGCCGATCGATCGACTTCAAATGAATTTTTATTAAACACTGGGCAGTTTAAATTTTGTCTCTGCTATGTTGTTCGCTTTTGAAACAAGGCTGTATACTTAGCCTTGTTTTTATTTCTTTTGCAATAATCAACTTTTCCGTGCATAAGATAGTTGAAAAGAAGCTATCTTTTGCAATTAAAACATTAAGGAGGGGATGTCATGCGGGAAATGAATCAAAACAATTTTGTCGTCTCCAAGGAAAACTGGTCCCTCCATCGAAAAGGTTTTCAAGATCAGGAACGCCATATGGAAAAAGTGAAAGATGCGCTAAAGAAAAACTTACCTGATTTGATAACTGAAGAAAACATTATATTGTCAAATGGACATGGTATCGTGAAAATTCCGATTCGTTCATTAGATGAGTTTAAAATTCGTTACAATTTTAATAAAACAAAGCATGTAGGGCAAGGCGGTGGAGACAGTCAAGTCGGTGACGTAGTTGCACGCGAACCAGCGAGTTATGGTCAACAAGGGGAAGCAGGGAAAGGTGAAGGGGCCGGCGATAAACCTGGGTACGATTACTATGAAACGGAAGTTTCCTTTGCTGAATTGGAAGAGGCTCTCTTTAAAGAACTGGAACTTCCGAACTTAAAGCAAAAAGATGATCAAGAATTAGTGACGGAAGACATTCAATTCAATGATGTACGAAAAAAAGGGCTCATTGGCAATATTGATAAAAAACGGACGATATTAGAAGCTCTTAAACGGAATGCTCAACGTGGGAAACCTCAGATTGCTCCGATCCATAATGATGATCTTCGTTTTAAAACATGGAATGATGTTATTCGCCCTGAATCGAAAGCAGTTGTCATCGCAATGATGGATACGAGTGGATCGATGGGAAATTGGGAAAAATATATGGCACGCAGTTTTTTCTTCTGGATGACCCGATTTTTGCGTACGAAATATGAAACCGTTGATATAGAATTTATCGCCCATCATACTGAGGCAAAAGTTGTTACAGAAGAATCTTTTTTTTCAAAAGGTGAAAGCGGTGGTACAATTTGTTCATCTGCATATTATAAAGCATTAGAGCTTATTGAAGATTCATATGATCCGAAGCGATATAATATTTATCCGTTTCATTTTTCCGATGGTGACAATTTAACGTCAGATAACAAACGCTGTCTTCAGCTCGTAAATGAAATTATGAATGTTTCGAACATGTTTGGTTATGGTGAAGTAAATGCGTACAGTCGACATTCCACATTAATGTCAGCTTATAAAGGTATCGACGATCCGAAATTTAAATATTACGTATTAAAAGAGAAGCAAGATGTTTATTACGCGTTAAAAAGTTTTTTCAAAAAAACAAGTAGCAGTGTAATGTAGGGAAATGCTATAAAAAGGAAAAATAAAGCTTGCAAACGAGGATAAAATAAGCGGGAAAGGAGGTCGCATAATCATGCATCAACAACAAACTGTTCAACAACTTATGACAGAATCCGTTATTTCTTTATCACCGAATCAAACGATTGAAGAGGCAGCTCGTCTCATGAATGAAAATAACATCGGTGCGCTCCCCGTTGTTGAAAACAACCAGGTGGTAGGGATGTTGACTGACCGTGACATTACGATTCGCTCAACAGCCGATGGAGGGAACGAAAAACAGCCAGTTTCACAAGTGATGACGAACGAAATCATTAGCGTCACGCCAGAAACACTAGTAGAAGAGGCGGCTCGCCTCATGTCAGAAAAACAAATTCGGCGACTTCCCGTTCTGCAGAACAATCAAATTGTCGGTATGGTCTCACTAGGCGATGTGGCAACTGACGAACAATTTGATTCTAAAGCAGAAGAAGCATTAACAAATATTTCAAAACCATCTCGACCGCAACATTAAGCAATTTTTTGGGCGTTCCGTAGGGAACGCTCTTTTTTATGCACCTATCATATCAACTATGTGAAAGTTCTCGATTTTACGTTATATTAAAAACAAAAGGGAGGCGGTCTGTTTGGAAAAAAAGTATGTGCTCGCGCTCGATCAAGGGACGACGAGTACGAGAGCCATTTTATTTAATCAACAAGGAGACATTGAAGGAATTTCTCAGCGTGAATTTACACAACATTTTCCAGAACCAGGCTGGGTTGAGCATGACGCACAAGAAATTTGGGGTAGTTCGTTAGCGGTTATGGCTGAAGTTGTTTCGATTCGTTCAGATATTCAACCTCAAGAAATTGCGGCGATTGGGATTACAAACCAGCGTGAAACGACAGTCGTCTGGGACAAACGAACGGGAGACCCGATCTATAACGCTATTGTGTGGCAATCTCGGCAAACGGATCCGATTTGTAACGAGTTAAAGCAAGCTGGACATGAGGAGTTAATACGTGCTAAAACAGGTTTACTAATCGATGCTTATTTTTCCGCGACGAAAGTAAAGTGGATTTTGGATCACGTTGAAGGAGCAGGAAAGCTTGCAGACGACGGTCATTTGCTGTTTGGAACGATCGACACGTGGCTTATTTGGAAATTATCCGGTGGTGCTGCACATGTTACGGATTATACGAATGCTTCACGTACACTTTTGTACAATATACATGAACTTCAATGGGATGACGAATTGCTTCATTTGTTTTCAATTCCAAAATCGATGCTCCCTAATGTTAGACCATCTTCAGAAATATATGCAAAAACAGTGCCATCACATTTTTTCGGTGAAGAAATTCCAATTTCCTCAGCAATTGGAGATCAGCAAGCTGCTTTGTTTGGGCAGGCTTGTTTTGAAAATGGCATGGCAAAAAATACATATGGAACAGGCTGTTTTATGTTAATGAACACTGGAAAACAAGCGGTAAGAAGCAAACATGGATTGCTAACAACAATTGCTTGGGGACTTGATGGTGAGGTTGAATATGCGCTTGAAGGTAGTATATTCGTTGCCGGTTCAGCGATCCAATGGCTTCGTGATGGACTACGGATGTTGAACACCTCTGAAGAAAGTGAAACATATGCAAACCGTGTCGAGTCAACAAATGGGGTCTATGTCGTTCCTGCATTCGTTGGATTAGGAACACCATATTGGGACAGTGAAGCGAGAGGAGCGGTTTTCGGAATTACACGCGGAACGGAAAAAGAGCATTTCGTCAGAGCAACATTAGAATCACTTGCATACCAAACGAAAGATGTGCTCGATGCAATGACAGCTGATTCTGGAATCACGTTAAAAGCACTTCGTGTAGACGGTGGCGCTGTAAAAAATAACTTTCTTATGCAATTTCAAAGTGATTTGCTAAATGTTGCTGTCGAGCGTTCAAAAATGAATGAATCAACTGCTTTTGGCGCAGCCATGCTAGCAGGTCTTGCTGTTGGATTTTGGAAAGACAAACAAGAGCTTGTGGAACAGTTCGCGATTGAAAGAACATTTTTGCCAACGATTTCAAATGAAACTCGAGATGCTTTATATACAGGCTGGAAAAAAGCGATTTATGCGACGATGCAGTTTAAATAAAAACTAGATTAAAGTGTGTCCTAATTGGAAAGTCGTTCATGAAACGGTCGTACGATCATAAAATAAAGTAATTAGATAAAAGTGTGTGTTCAAAAAGGGCGGAATAAGACGCAAGCAAATTGAGGTACGGAATAAAAAACCGGAGGACTTGCACAGGATGTGCTGACTTCTGCGTTGTGATCACGATGTGCACATTTTTAGCAGAAGATCATAAAATTGTTCTAGTACATGGGAAAGGTTTTTAACAAAGAGATGCGCGAGGGATTTACTGCACTTTTTGAACATTTTCTAAAAAGGAGACGACATCATGAGCGAACTAAAAGAGCTAAATCGTGCGATTGATGAAATTACAGAAATTGCGAAAGGATTTGGCCTTGACTTTTTTCCAATGCGCTATGAAATTTGTCCAGCTGATATTTTGTATACGTTTGGTGCATACGGAATGCCGACTCGTTTTTCTCACTGGAGCTTCGGGAAACAGTTTCATAAAATGAAGTTGCAATACGACTTAGGTTTAAGCAAAATTTATGAGCTTGTTATTAATTCAAATCCATGTTATGCGTTTTTACTTGATACGAACAGTTTAATTCAGAATAAATTAATCGTTGCTCACGTCCTTGCACATTGTGACTTTTTTAAAAATAACGTGCGTTTTTCAAAGACACGACGCGACATGGTTGAAAGTATGACGGCAACAGCAGAGCGGGTTGCTCATTATGAGATGGTACATGGTAAAGAAGAGGTTGAGAAATTTTTAGACGCCGTTTTATCGATTCAAGAGCATATTGATCCGTCATTGATGGGACCAACGCTTCAATATGAACAATATGAAGAAATCGAAGAATCAATTCAAAAAAATACACCTTACGACGACTTGTGGGGTTTAGATGATTTCAATAGGGAAGATAAAGAAATAAAACCGAAAAGAAAAAAAATTCCACCCTATCCAGAAAAAGATGTGCTTCTTTTCATTCAAGAATTTAGCCGTGAGCTCGATGAATGGCAACGGGACATTTTAACGATGATGCGTGAAGAGATGCTTTACTTTTGGCCACAGCTTGAGACAAAAATTATGAATGAAGGTTGGGCGACGTATTGGCATCAGAGAATTTTACGAGAAATGGATTTGACGACCGATGAAGCGATAGAATTTTCATCGTTAAATGCGAATGTGATTCAACCGTCGAAAACGTCTATTAATCCGTATTTTTTAGGTTTGAAAATGTTTGAAGATATTGAAGAACGGTACAATAATCCAACGGAGGACATGATCAAACATGGTGTAAAACCAAATACAGGTAGGGAAAAAATTTTTGAAGTTCGTGAGATTGAGTCGGATCAATCATTTATACGTAATTATTTAACGAAGGAACTCGTTGAGAAGGAAGATTTGTATGTATTTGAAAGAAAAGGAAGAGAATATAAAATTACGCATAAAGAATTTGAAGATGTGCGTGACAACTTGATTGCACAACGTATTAACGGAGGATTTCCGTACATTACTGTGACAGATGGAGATTACTTACGGAACGGAGAATTGTATTTACGCCATCATTATGAAGGTACTGAACTTGATTTACCTTATTTGGAAAATGTTTTACCTTATGTTCATCAGTTGTGGGGCAGAACCGTTCATCTCGAAACAGTAGTTGATGAAAAACGTGTCTTATTTTCTTGTGACGGAAAAAAAGTATTTCGCAGGTATTTATAGGGCAAAAAGATGTTCTCGATTGTGAGAACATCTTTTTTAAACTTATTTACTATAAGCAAGTATACCGGTTCATAGAAGCGATTTAAAGCTTGTCAGTTGATAAGCTTTACTTCTCAAAACGATAAAATGTACCGTTTGTTACACTCATAAGTTCCCCTTGTTCGTTTATTATTTCACACTCCATAAAGCAAACTTTGTATCCATCTCTTATGTAACGAGCTGTTGCCGTTAGATTTCCTGTATTGGATGCTTTTAAAAAAGAAGTCTTCATTTCGAGGGTTACGTAAGGGACATCTTTTGTCCTTCCGTTTAAATGACCCATTGCTGTGTCTGCAAGGTACGTTAATATTCCACCGTGGATGATGCCTGCAGGATTAAGCATTGGTTCCGTTACTGGACACGTAATCGTACACGTTTTATTTTCATCGTCATATGAAAATTCAAATTGAAGAAATTTAAATAAAAATACATTCTCTGGTCCAATTTCTTTTGTGTCGTATGCGTGTTCTACGTGTGTCATAAATTGTTGTTTATCCATCTTTTCTGTCTTCTCCCTTTGATTTCTTTTTTATGTTGTTTAATTCTCGCAGTTGAATAAACTGTGCGGTAAATGTTTGGAAATACATAAGTCGCTTTCTGCGGGCACATGGACACCTGGCGAAAGGTTGATATATTGAGGACAGCATTTCGTTCATCCTTATTTTAACTGAGTTCTCATAAACACGCGTTGTCCAATTCCTTATCAGGATTTATAATGGTACTTTATAGGAATTATTTATCAAAAAAAGATGTAGTGAGAACCAAGGGCGTGGAAAAGCAGTTCTGAGCCACGATTTTGTACAAAAGGATGTGTGCTTGACGACAATATAAATAAGCTTAAAAGCTTCACATCCAGAACGCCTCTAAACTTTTAGAACAACGACTTAGGGAAAGAAGGGAAGGCGCAATGCCTTATGTTCGCAAACGAAAAACGGATTTATCACCGTTTCAATTGCTCGTGCTTTTTTATTTTACCGCGGTAGCAGTTTCTGCACTTTTATTAAGTTTACCATACGCTCATAAGCCAGGTGTGGATTTTAGTATGATGGACGGGATATTTACGGCTGTTAGTGCTGTTAGTGTAACAGGACTAACTGTTGTTTCGATTGCAGATACGTTTAGTCTTGCGGGTACATTTGTCATTTTAATCGTCATTCAAATTGGTGGGATCGGCTTGATGACGATGAGTACATTTTTATGGTTAATTTTCGGGAAAAAAATTGGCTTGAAAGAAAGGCAACTTATTATGGCTGATCATAACCAGTCTACGTTAGCGGGACTTGTAGATTTAATGAAGCAAATTCTGTTTCTTATTTTACTAATTGAGTTCATCGGTTTTTTAATTCTCGGTACATATTATTTAACGTATTTTTCGACTGCGAAAGAAGCGTATTACCACGCTTTATTTGCGACAATTAGTGCAACAACAAATACAGGATTTGATATTACTGGCCAATCACTAATTCCGTTCGCTCAAGACTATTTTGTACAGTTCATACATATGACTCTTATCATTTTAGGAGCAATTGGATTTCCCGTTTTAATTGAAGTGAAGCGTTTTTTTCAACATAAACGGAAAAATGCATTTTCGTATCGTTTTTCGCTCTTTACGAAATTAACGACTACAACTTATTTCATTTTGATCGCTGTTGGTTTTTTACTTATATTAATGCTTGAGAAAAATTATTTTTTTATGGATAAGGTGTGGCATGAACGTCTGTTTAGCTCCCTTTTCCAATCAGTCACATCACGGAGTGCTGGTCTGTCAACAGTTGATGTTGGTGAATTTACACTCGCAACAAAATTAGTTTTAGCGGCATTGATGTTTATTGGTGCTTCCCCAAGTAGTGTCGGTGGCGGAATTCGTACGACGACCTTTGCAATAATATTACTTGCGATTTACTTTTTTGCAAAAGGAAGGCGCTCGATTAAAGTGTTTCATCGGGAAGTTCATGAAGAAGACATAATGAAAGCATTTGTTGTAGCAGCTGTCGCCATCATATTGTTTGTAAGTGCTGTTATCATTTTATCTTTTACTGAGCCTTTTACACTCACTGAAATCATGTTTGAAGTAGCTTCTGCGTTTGGGACATGTGGTTTATCATTAGGAATTACGCCAGATTTAAGCACATTAGGGAAAATTGTTATCATGCTATTAATGTTTATTGGAAGAATTGGTCTCGTTACATTAATTTTTTTGATGAGAGGAAAAGGGGTAACGGAAAAATATCATTATCCGAAAGAACGAGTGATTATTGGCTAAACGGTAAGCAAGTAATTGTTTTTGATACATGACCAATCTCTTTTTATTTGTTGATATGAATAGATAAATTCATTGGTTAGGCTTCTAATAATTGGAATGCACGAAAATACATAAGAGCACATGAATGTCACAAACTAGGTGTACAAAGGAGGTGATACATCATGGCAAACAACAGCAACAGCAACCAGCTTTTAGTTCAAGGTGCTCAACAAGCAATCGACCAAATGAAGTATGAAATTGCACAAGAGTTTGGTGTAAACCTCGGTCCTGACACTACTTCTCGTGCTAACGGTTCAGTTGGTGGAGAAATTACGAAGCGTCTCGTATCTTTTGCACAACAACAAATGCAAGGTTTTCAACAACAATAATAATTTCATAAACCATGGCTGTGAAGGAGCGGGAACCCGCTCCTTCTTTACCTTGATAAAAGAAAGGAAGTCATATGTGTGAATGATGTATGTCTGCTTTGTAATTTATTAGGATGTGATGAAGTAGTTCGTTGTGAGAAGTGCCATAATTCAATGAATGATTTAGGGAAAATAGTTGATTATTTAGACGAATATAGCCCGTATGAAGATATCCAAACGTTAAAATGTGTTGATGGTCTAAGTTATTCAATTGAGAAGCATAAGTGCCTTCATTTGTTTCACTGTTCCCATTGTGAAATTCAAAAAGTGATTGCTATTCAAGAGCAAACATATATATGAGGAAACCCGAGCGTGAGGCCCGGGTTATCTATTATTTTTGATTTTCATTCGTTTGTCGCGGTGGCTCTTCCTCTTCAAGGTCAATCGCTTGTCCGATTTGTGTGTTGCCTTCACTCGGCACTGTGCCACCAGCCATACCTTCATTTAACATTCGATCAATATCAATGTAAGCTTTGTTTCGTCCTTCATATAATAGATCATCTTTTTCTCGTTTCTCCATTAACATTACTCCTTTCAAACGATTACTTTGAAACGATTAATGTTATTATGGTCAACTGTCAAGAAATTATTTTTCATAAACGTGAAAAAGCATTAATTCGTGTACTTGGGTTTGAAATTTATCGATAAGTTCGTTCGAAGGTTCGGGTTCATACCAATCAATTTTCCCATTCGGATGATAATATCCACGATAATGTTGTCCTTGATGAAAAAAAGAAAATTCGTAAGCTTTTTGCAATCTTCGCTTCGTTGCAATTTCTTTAAATTGAAAGTGTGCAAACATTGTTACTCCTCCTTCATCGCTTAAAGTAAAATGTGAGCCATCAATACGATAATTGGTAATGAAATGAGTGTACGTTCGAAAAAGATGATGACTAAGTCGACAAATTTTACCGGAAGTTTTGAACTTAAAAGTAATGCTCCAACTTCAGACATATAAATTAACTGTGTGACTGATACACTAGCAATTATAAATTTCGTAAATTCACTTTCAACGACTCCATTTCCGATAATTGCTGGTAATAGCATATCAGCAAAGCCGATAACCATCGTTTGAGCTGCTGCCGCTGCTTCTGGGATTTGTAGAAGTGATAATATCGGTACAAAAGGAGCGCCTAAATAAGTGAAAATAGAAGTATATTCGGAAAGAATGTTTGCTAATGTGGCAATCGTCATAACGATTGGGATCACACTGATCCACATATCAAGAACATTTTTCACACCGTTTTTGAATATCGTTGCAATTCCATTGTTTAACCGTGCACGCATTGTCGCAAGACGAAGTCCCCATTGTACAGTAGATATCCCTTCAGGTATTGATTCATCGACTTGTTTGCCGACAGGTTCGTAATACGTATCAGGCTTTCTTGAAAGTGGAGGAATGCGTGGCATAATAATGGCACATGCTAACCCGGTAACGATAATTGTTAAATAATATTGCAAGAAAAGATGTTCTAAATCAACATACGAAAGAATAACGATACTAAATGTAATCGAGACGAGGGAAAATGTCGTTCCGATAACAGCAGCTTCACGTTTCGTATAGTAACCTTGTTCATATTGCTTACTCGTTAACAAAACACCGATCGTCCCGTCGCCAATCCATGAAGCTAAACTATCGATTGCTGAACGACCAGGAAGTGTGAACAGTGGACGCATGATTTTTGTCATCAATGCCCCAAAAAATTCAAGCAATCCGAAATCGAGAAGCAATGGTAAAAACAAGCCAGCGAACAAAAAGATTACGAGTAAAAAAGCCGAAAGATCATAAAGCGCAATCGCACCAGTATTTTCAGACCATATAAATGCAGGTCCCCATTCGAATAATGTTAGGACTGCAAAGATCATACTAAAAATTCGTGCAATAATCCAAATTGGACGAACATCGAACAACCCTTTGAAAAATTCGTTTTTCATAATTAATGCGGGTTTTATAACCTTAGTTAATATCGTAAACAAGACGATCACGACAAAAATACTTACTGTGATCACTGGAAGACTTTCTGCAAGAACGTCAGAAAGCCAATTTGCTAAAAAAGCAATAGGAAGTGTAACACTGCCATTATATTTAATCGGAACAATGAATAAAAAGATACCGACTATCGAAGGGAGAATGAATTTGAAATAATCACTTACTGTCGGATGAAAGTTTTTCATTTTCTCCATATGTTCTCTTCACCTTTCTCCTAATGGCTACGATAGAATATCATCGTTTTTATCTGAAGTATATTATACAGGAATATGTATAATTATAAAATGAAAACTTGGTTTCTTAGTATGTTGAAACCAAGTGTATCTCATTTTGTTACCGTTTGAAACGCATTGACAAGTTCAACAATTCTTTTTCTTTCAATGTCTTGCTCATCAAATGACATCGGTTTTGTATTCATTTCAAACAACCAAAAGTTCCCATCTTCATCTCTTCCGATATCGAGCGAACATTCTTTAAATGTTGGGAATAATCTGTTTAGTTCGGTAACGATTTGCTCGACTATGATCGTAAGTTTTTTTACATTTACTTTTGGGCGAATACGATCTAACGGGAGGATTGTTCCTCCACGAAGTGTATGAGTCGTAATGTTGTTAATGTTTGTAGCTCGAACGCCAATGCCGATAACTTTCCACTCTATGTGAGGCTTTAGGAGAAGGATGCGAAAATCATATTTTTGTTCATTCCATTCGTTTAAAGTAATTCCTTGCTGCAAAATAAAACCTGTTTGTGATTGCCGAATTAATGTGGAAAAGAAATGGTAAACATCGCGACTTGTTATGATTTTAGAGTGTGACTGTGTTTTTAACACAATGTTGTTCTCGTCTTGATACATTAACGTAACGATACCATTCCCTGTTTTTCCGTTAATCGGTTTAACATAAATAAATGAATGCTTTTTTAAAAACGTAAAAGCTTTTTCAGAATCTGTCAGTATTTCGGTACGTGGTAAGTGAATATCTAATTTTTGGACGTTTACTAATCGTTCATACATTTCCCATTTATCGATAAAGCGTGGATTAAAATATGGTATGTGATCTTGTTGAAGTCTTTTAAAAAAAGCATTTAATTTTTTTTCAGCTTTTTGTGAAGGCAGCCGGTTGTAGACGACAGAGGGGTAAGGAAACGTCTTTTTTTTCCAGCCGTTATTTTCAAAAACAAAGCCTTCAATCGTTTTTTCTTGGATTCCTAATGGGGTAAATACGAAGCATTTCCCACCTCGAGTCGTTAATTCATCTTGAATGTTTCGGAAAAAGGTTTCATCGCCGCTAAATCCCTTTTGTTTTCGATCGCCAGAAAGGATTCCTACAAGTAGCTTATGTTCCGTCATGTAAGTACGCTCTCCGGTTTCGTTATGATCGTTTCAGTTAAATATGTTCCGAACTCGAACGGCATTTTCCTCGTTATGATATCTTCTTTTTTTAAATTAGGATGAATAAAAATTGCGCGACCAGGTTTTGAATTTGCTTCAAACATCCAAATGTGTCCTTGTACGTCAATACCCATGTCAAAGCCAAATTCTCCATGAATCCCATCAATTTTTTCTTCTAGCGCTTCGCTTAGGAGCAACGCAGCGTTTTGCAATTTACGAATATACGGTCGGAACGATTCGTTCTTTTGAATGAGTTCTTTGATCGTTTTTACACTTCCACCATAGGCAAGATGGGTTGTCACACAATTGTGACCAGAAACTTTTGCAGCGATGGCCGAAACTTGCCATTGACCGTTCATATTTTTGTTCGTATGAATTCGAAAATCAAGTGGTCTATTATTCACTTTCATTAAGGAAATGCCTTGTTGTACAACGAGATCTGAACGTTCATCTGCTCGAAAATGCGTATTAAAAAGATCTGTTAATGAATCGTAACGTTTGATAACCGTTTTGTTTTCATGTTGAAAGCGGCAATAATAAAGTGCATCTTTTTCACGTTTAATAATGTGATAAATCCCGATCCCAAGGCTACCGTTTGTTGGTTTGATGTATACATGTTTATATTGATTGAGCAATTCTTCAATTGTTGTGAGCGACGGATTTATATTCGTTTTTGGTAAGTAGCAGTTTACGTTGTCGTTCTGTAATAATTTTTCATAAATCGTCCACTTGTTAAAGAATCCAGAATTAAACCACGGAATGCAATAATTTGTTTGCATTCGTTTTTTTATCGCTTGCAGTGATGGTAATTGTTCAGCTTTACGATTGGGAATTCTGTCATAAACGACGTGAGGGAACGGAATTTTATGTTGTTGCCAGCCACTTTTCGTATAAAAAAAACCAGAAATCACACCATGGACCCAGTCTATGACGTGAGAACCAAAAATAAAAAAATAGCCTCCCATTTTCGTAGCTGTCGTCAAATATTGCGCAAACAAAAGTGATCGTTCTCCAACGGGCCGATGATGATTGTTCAAAAATCCTGCCGTAAAAATACCGATTAACGGCCCAATATGCAGTTGTCTGTCTTTTATATACAAACGGATGCGAGATTCAAAAGGAAGACATAACTGATCCCATATATTTGCAGAAAGCTCGCAAACGAATTCACTCGAAGCATGTGGTCTCACTCGAACGTTAGCGATATTGGTACCAAAAGTTAGTTCGGTTGGCACATTTTCTGTTTTGTTCAGTTGTTCATAAAAATGTAGTGGAAGTGATAAAATGTGTTTTGAATTGTAGCACTTTTTAAGGAGAATCGGTTTTTCTAATTCATTCATCGTTCGTAACTCCTTTCGATTTGAATCGATGTAAATAAAGACAGTACCGAAGAGGGTTTTCATAAAAGTCTTTGTTTTTTAAAGACTTTAAAATCGTTCGGTATCCTGGTTTTGAATTCACTTCAAGCACCCAACATTTTCCTGTTTGGTCCATCCCGACATCAATTCCCATTTCGTATAATGGACCAAACTGTTTATCAAGAAAAGGGGGGATTGTTGAAACGATGATGTGTAACTGTTTCATCACTTCGTTCCTCTCGTTCATAGGAACGTCTCGAATCCACTCGTGAAAATTTTTCGTCTTTCCGCCGTTATGAAGGTTTGATACGAAGTTACCTTTTTTTCCAAGACGAATGCCACGTCCTGTTTCTTGCCAATCCCCAGTTTCATTTTTTTGAACAAGGATGCGGATATCAAAAGGTTCGCCTTCAAAATTTGTTAACCGTAAAAATGATTGAACAATATAGTTGTTTGTAACGTTAAAATTGTGAAGCCAATGGCTGAATTGTTTTTTTGAGAACATACCCGTTTTCTTCTGCCCATGTACATGTGTTTGGATGACAATGTGATCCTTGGTCGTTTTTGATAAAAAGAAAATTCCTTTCCCATGGGCCCCTCGAATTGGCTTTAAAACAAGCTTTTTTTTATGATTAAGTTTGTTTATTACGTCTACAACACACGTGATTTTTTCAGTTTTTGGTAAAAATGGTGCAAGAATATGATGGTTTTTCATCACTTTGTAAACAGACCATTTGTTTGGTAATCCGATTGAAAGAAATGTTGTTTCCTTTTTGAGCATTTTAACAGTAGCAAATTCGTTTACATTTTGCTTATGCGTATAGTAACAACGGTCGTATATAAAATCAGGTAGCGGAAACGTGCATTGTAGCCATTTATGAAAAAAATGGTCGAACATTTCCCCTTTTACCTCATTTGTTCCAGGATCCCACTGAAGCGGGTGAAAACGAAAGACGATAATATTATATTTTTTGCTTTGTTTCGCGATCGTTGTAAAATAATTTGATTCTAATTGTGGATGCAACGTTAAAATGCCGAGTGAAATCATACGCTGTCACTTGCCTCTCAATGGATTTCAAATCCAGCTAACGAAGCCGCAAATTGAATAAGCGCTTTCGTCGAACGTTTAATCTTATGCCCACTTTCAACGATGTTACTTTCTTCCGTTTTTGATGGTTTCGTATTCATTTCTAGTATCCACGGCTTGCCGAATTCATCGATCATTAGATCAATACCAAACTCCCCGAATGTACCGTCCAATTGCTGTTCGATCGTTTTTACACAGTGCAAGGATAGCTCAACGAGCAAGTTGAGAATGGCGTGACTTTCGTGTTGATTGAATGAAGACGATAAAATTTGTTTAGGACGATGAAGCGAACCGCCCATGGCAACGTTCGAGACGAACCGTTCATTTGCGGAGCGTCGTCCTACGATCGAAGTCACTTTCCATACGCCCGTTCGATCTTTATTACATAAGATTCGAAAATCCGTCGGCTGTCCGTTATATGTTAATGATTTAATGCCTTGCTGAAGGATGTACGGTTGCCGCTTTAAAATTGGAATGACGTTACGTAGAAGATGTAAAAGATTAAATTGTACGTGATGTTCAGATGATTGGTTTGAAAAATGTAGCGTATATTTGCCATTTTCATGGGTGATTTTTACGATTCCACGTCCAAGACTGCCTGTTATCGGTTTTGCAAAAATGACTGTATATTTTTGCAACATAGCATCAAGATCAGAAGCTTTTTGATATAAGACTGTTTTTGGAAGGTGTGGAATGAGAACAGGCTCGTGTTGCAACGCATTGAATATTTCCCACTTATTTAAAAACCGTTCATTAAAGATTGGGATTCGCTGATTGCGAAAACGTGTAAATAACATATTCGCTTCGTCGCTTTTTTCTAGTTTTCGTGATGAGATTCGATTGTAGATGACGTCTGGAAGTGGCATTGCTCCTTTCACCCATTGTTTCATTGTCCAGCGATATCCAAGTATATGAGATTCATGATGTTTAGATTGCAGTGGTATAACGTAGAAAAATATCCCCTTTTGTATACAATATCGTGCCAATTCTTTAAAAAATGATGTCATTGCCCCGAACGGCTCGTATGGAGATAGTTGGTTGCTTTTACTCGCTAACAGCGCGATGACAGGGCCTAATTTTATTTCTTTTTTTTCTAAGTTGTATTGTAATAAGAACGGTCTTTCCTCAAACGGAATGAATAGCTCGGATGCGATATGTTCACTTATTTCTAACACATCTTTTCCAGCATGAACACGAACGAAAACAGAATGTTGGCCGAACGTGAACTGTAACGGTTCATCACGTTTTACCCGTGTATAGACAGATTGTGGAAGTCTAATCTGATAAGGATCAGATTGATGATCCAACGATTTCACAATCGTTTTCATGTGCATATTCTTCCCTCTCTCTTGCATATTTTTGGAAGAATTGATATAGGCAAACGCTGATATCGTATACTATGTACATCTTCTTCATGTTGTGATAAAGTATTCTTGCATTGGAGAACATCTCGTAATTTTTGGAAAAGGTAGATGCTAAATGGATATTGTCTTTCGTTTTTTTATTTTAATTGTTGTCGGTGCACTCATAGGGGGAATCACAAACTTTTTTGCGATAAAAATGCTTTTTCGTCCATTGCATCCCGTTTATATTGGGAAATGGCGATTGCCGTTTACACCCGGTCTGATTCCAAAGCGACATAAAGACATCGCTGAAAAACTTGGTCAAGTTGTGGTCGAACATTTACTTACTGCTGACGGGTTAACAGCGAAATTGCACGAAGAGCAATTTGTAGACGAGCTAAATGAATTAGCGAGAAAAGAAGTATCACGTTTTTTAGATCGTGAAGAAACATTGCTAAATTTAACTCAATCGTTGAGCATTGAACGTGCTCATGAAAAAGTAGAGCAGTTCATTTTAAATAAACTTGAGGAAAAGTATTGGCATGCGATTAGTCGTGTAAAGACCAAACAAATCGTTCATATTATACCTCGAGAATTTCAGGACTATATTGATGAAAACATTCCGGTTTTGATCGATATCGTTTGTACAAAAGCGATTGCGTATATTGAAAGTGAGGAAGGAAAGGATAAAGTCGGTCATCTTATTGACCGATTTTTAGCTGATAAAGGGACGCTCGGAAACATGGTGAAAATGTTTTTAGGCAATGAAAGCATTATGAAAAAAGTTCAGCCTGAAATCGTAAAATTTTTTAGTCAGCCGACGACACGTATATTATTTGAAGAAATCGTAAGGAAAGAATGGTCTAACATTCAACAAAAAGCGATCAGTGATTTTGACGAAAAAATCAATTATGACGCACTATTAAATTGGCTGAAAGACCAAATAAGAAAAAATCTTAACGTCACACAATTTTTTAATCGTCCGCTTGGAGAAATTTTGGCTGAGCAAAAAGAAACGATCCTTGAAACGATAGTTCCTAGACTTGTTATAAACATACGGAATTTTGCTGTATCCAAAATTGAAACGGTGATGGAAAAACTACGTTTAGAGGACATTGTAAAAACTCAAGTTGAATCATTTCCTTTACAACGAGTGGAAGAAATTGTTCTAACAATTTCAAGCCGAGAATTTAAAATGATTACGTATTTAGGAGCATTGCTCGGTGGGGTGATTGGTGCAACGCAAGGGATTATGTTTTTGTTTTTATAATAACAATTTTCTTATTTTTTTTAATCACTTAACAAACATGTTAATAAGCCGATAACTATGTTGTGTGCATAAATTATATCCAAATAATAAATAGTTAACGTTAAGGAAAGGGAAGAAAGATGTCAAACAACATTCGGTTTGTTAACAGGATTTTTTTTAAGCTTATTTTACTTGTTTTTTTAATTGCGCTTTTTATTGGAAGCTCGATTGGAATAACAAGTTATTCGTTTGCAAAAAAAGAGTTAATTGAGAGTGGAAAGCTTGATTTGGAGCATATTGTTCAAAATGCAATTTCTGTCATTGACTTGTTAAATGATGAAGTCGAAAAAGGTAATTTGACATTAGAAGAAGCTCAAGAAGAAGCGCGCCGTATTTTAATCGGTCCCAAAACTGGAGAACAGGAGGGACAATTAACTGATTATACCCAATCTAGTTTTGTGTATAAGGAAGAAGGCTACTTATCCGGGTATGATTCAAACCACCGTGCCATTCTTCATCCTTTTACGTCGCTAGGTGAAGACCGTTCAGATGTTGTTAATAGTAAAGGCGTTGAAACTGTAAAAGGGTTAGTAGAAGCTGCAAAAGCAACGGATCGAGAAGGTCATTTCTATGAATATTATTGGAAAAATCCCGGCGATCATGGCGAAAGGTTGAAAATAGCTTATTTTAATTCGTATGAGCCATGGGATTGGAACTTTGGAGTTGGAGCATATGCTGAAGAATTTTATGAATCACTCGATTCATTAAAATGGATCATTACAATATTAACAGCAATTTCGATTATATTGGGAATTGTGACTGTTTATCTTTTAATGAGAAAAAAATTCACATTGTTATATGAAGCATCTGAAAGCTCTATAGCGATTTCAAACCGCGATTTAAGAGGACAAGATTTGCCAGAAGGCAATGATGAAATCGGTCATTTAGGAGTCGCATTTAATCAAATGCAACGAAGATTGCGCAACCTTATTGAGCAATTACAACACCTAAGTAAAGCGCTTATATCAAATGCGACAGAACTATCGGCTTCTTCTGAACAATCATTAGCAAGTATCGAAGAAGTCAGTGGTGCGATGAATGAAATCGCAACTGGTGCTGTAAATCAAGCATCAGATATTGAAGATGTCAATGAGACGTTAACGATTTTGAATGAATCGATTGCAAAAATGAACAATGAAAACAGAAATATCCGTAAAGTAACAGAAACCTCTGAACAAGCAGCATCGAAAGGAAAAGAAATCGTAGACGTGTTAAAGCAGTCAAATGAAGAAGCGAAATCTGCATCTCTACAAATTATGGAAAGCGTTGGGAGCTTAGAAAGCCAACTGATGAACATAACAAAAATAACGGAAACGATAAATAATATTTCACAACAAACAAATTTATTAGCGTTAAATGCGAGCATTGAAGCAGCACGAGCTGGAGAACATGGCGAAGGTTTTGCGGTTGTCGCAGAAGAAGTGAGAAAACTTGCTGAACAAGCGAATCATGAAACATTACAAATCAAAGAAATGATTGAAGGAATAGAAGAAGAAACGAAAGCAACGATGGATGCGATTAAACGAACAACAGAAATTTCAACGCAGTTAGATGAAGCAGTAAACAATACAGAAAAAGAATTTCATGAGATCTCATCGACTGTTGCAAAGTCTGGAAAAGCTCTTCAACTATTGAATGAGGAAATTCATAGTGTGACAGAGCAAAGTAATCGGATAATGGAAGCAATCCAAAATGTATCAGCTGTTTCACAACAAACAGCTGCTTCGGCGGAAGAAGTGACAGCATCCGTTGATGAACAGAGTCAAGTGATGTCAACGGTAACGTCGTTAGCAGAAAGTTTAAATGAATTGAGTGAAAAACTGAATGAAGGAATTAACAAATATCGCCTCTAAATAGATGAAATGCAGCCTTTTAGGCTGCATTTTCCATATTATTTCACGATGAAAACAGGGCAGTTGGCATGTTGAACGACGTAATGGCTAACACTTCCGAGGAACACTTCTTGCAAACCGCTTAAGCCTCGGCTTCCAATGACGATTAAATCTGTATCACGTTCATTTGCAAAGTCAATAAGAACTTTTGCGGAGTTTCCTTCTAGTACGTACGTACGAAATTGATTTGGAATGTTTAAATCTTTTAGCTTTTGCTCGACCTTTCTCATCATTTTTTCTGTACCTGCACGAAAATCTTTCAACAGACCTTCATTGTACAAACCAAATCCTTCAAGACCTTTTGGCACGTCATAGACTGTAGCGACATCAAGTTCGATTTCTGGTGATTGTTTCAAAAGTTCAATAGCTGTTTGCAACGCTTTTTCACTCAATTTTGAACCGTCATATGCAACTAAAATTCTTGAATAAAAACTAAGCATTTTTAGCATGCCTCCCTTTTGACAAAATGTGCCTTCTTTTAATCTATCATAGCACGAGAACATAAATTTGGAAGATTTTTGCTCATTCCGTCACAGTTTCGGCACGTTTGGAAACTTTTTGAAAGGCATGACATTCTACATTATTTTTCTGCTGACACGATTTGCATAAATGTTTTTTTAACAGAGATGCACCGTGTTCAACTGCTTCTTCTGTTGTACTAAAAATTCGTTCTCCACCAATTTGTTCGTAAAGCCCACTCGTTTTTAAAATGTTTAAAGGCTGTTCGCTTATTCCAGAGACTAAAATAATCCCTTTGCTTTTTTGGAAGTTAGTTACGAGAGAAGCGAGGTTGTTCTCTCCAGTTGCATCAATGAATGGGACACGATTCATGCGAAGTAACAAAATTTTTGGGCGCCGATTGATCACACGTGATAACGTCTGTTCAAATTTCGTTGCCGTCCCAAAAAATAATGGTCCTTCGATCGTATAAATGTCAAATTGCGGACACTCTCGATCAGCGATTGCGTAATCTTGTGGCATATCTTGTAAATGATTTTTCGGAATCATTTTTTCGATATCGAGTGATCGGCTCATTCTAATAATAAAGGAAAGCATTGCTAGCAGTAACCCGACTTCAACAGCTACCGTTAAATTGACAAAGACCGTTAACAGAAAAGTTACGATTAAAACAACTGAATCGCCTTTTTTTAATTGTAAAATTTGCCAAAACACTTTTCGCTCACTCATATTCCACGCAACGATCATGAGGATCGGTGCCATACTCGCGAGTGGAATGTATGAGGCGTAAGGAGCAAATAGGATGAGTGTAACTAAAACAAAAACACCTTGGAATACGCCAGATAGCGGTGTTCGTGCCCCGCTTTTAATGTTCGTTGCCGTTCTTGCAATGGCACCTGTAGCAGGGATTCCACCAAAGAGTGGTGTTACGATATTCGCGATCCCTTGCCCTATTAATTCCCGATTTGAATGATGGCGTTTTCCGGTCATTCCGTCAGCGACGACTGCTGAAAGCAATGACTCAATCCCGCCTAGAAAAGCGATGATAAATGCGGGTTTCCATAATAACAAGATTTTTTCAAATGTTATTTCTGGAAATTGAAAAGACGGAAGTGAATTCGGGATGCCCCCATATGCTGTTCCAATCGTTTCAACTTTTGCTGGATAAAAGAACATCGCGATGACGGTTGGAACGATTAGTGCGATGAGTAAAACTGGAACTTTCGGAGCTATTCTTGGAATGATAATAATACAAGCGAGACCAATAATCGCAGTAAGAATACTATAGCCATTAACCGTGTGTGCTTGGCGAGCAAGTTCTATCATCGTTTCATGAAAATATTCTTTTTTCTCAACGTTTTCCAAGCCAAAAAAGTTCCCAATTTGACCGGTAAAAATAATCACTCCAATCCCCGCTGTAAATCCGATCGTTACGGAGCGAGGAATAAACTTTATGAGATTCCCAATTTTAAAAATCCCCATAATGACTAAAATGAGACCAGCCAATAAACCAGCAATAAGTAGATTTTCATAACCATATTGTAAGACGACCGCAAGCAATATCGGGATAAAGGCTCCAGTCGGTCCTGCAATTTGGAAGCGAGAACCTCCTAATAAAGCGACTAGAATACCAGCGATAACCGTTGTGTAAATTCCATATTCTGGATTTACCCCTGAGGCAATGGCAAATGCCATTCCGAGCGGAATGGCAACAATTCCAACAGTTATACCAGCAATTAAATCTTTGCGAACGTCAGATAGTGTGAGTCCGCTAAATCGGTCATCACGAAACAAAGCTGTCATCTCCTACTGTTGTTCTAAAATAAAAAAGTCTGTTATACAACAGACGAAAGTCGAAAAAAATCTAATTATTATAACGACATTGTCAATACGTATAATAGTATACAGTAAAGCGAATCATTAAGCAAGTTTACGATATTCTTAATAGTTTAAAGGATTTAAGTTTAACAGGTATATTGGACAAACCTTTTTTCATAAAGTTTTGTAGAGAGGAGGTTTGTTTAATATGGTGTATCGATTACTCGTTCTTGACATTGATGGAACGATTTTGCGATCGAATCATCGAATTGATAAGGCGGTAAAAGAAGCAATTGAGTATGTTAAACGCAAAGGTGTTTACGTCACGTTAGCGACAAGGAGGCATTTTTCATCAGCAAAAAAAGTGGCGAAGGCGTTAAAACTTGATTCGATTTTAATTACGCATAACGGCGCTTTCGTAACAGATGACATTGAAAGTCCATGGTTAGAAGAACGGATTTCGGAACAAGAAGTAGATGGAATAACAAAATTGCTCGAAAACAACCAATGCCACGTAAGGATTAAGCATGAACGGTTTTCTTTGGCGAATCGCATTAAACAAAACCAAGAAATTATCGCAAAAATGACAATTGGTGATCCGTTATTTTACCCGATTAATTTTACAGATGAATTGAATGAATATATAAATGAATCACCGATTTCTCCACTCCAAATTGAAGCGTTTTTTAATACGAAGTTGGAAGGGCAAGTGATTCAAAAGGCGATTATGGAACGTTTCCCAAATGTTGAAGTGAACATGTACGATAATCACCGTTTAGAAATAGTAAAACGCAACGTTTCAAAAGGTCGCGCTTTATTAAAGTTAGCCGAACATTTTGATATCTCACAAGATGAAATTGTCGCAGTTGGAGACTCAGAAGCAGATATCGATATGATTCGAGAAGCAGGGCTTGGTGTAGCGATGGGGAATGCCCCTTCCGAGGTGAAACAACACGCCGACTGGATTACACGCAGCAACGATCAGAATGGGGTTGCTTATATGATGAAAGAAGTATTTAGAAAGCAATTACGTTTGCAAATTCGTTCCCTCTAAGGCTACGTCCCTAGAGGGACTATTTTTTGACCTTTATTTATATTTAAAAAAATAAAAAATTGAACTTGCATTTATGTAAGCGCTTTATTAGTATAATAGTATCAGTACATGTTCAAAAAGGAGGATAAAAAACAAGGTTGACTAAACGCTAACGTCCTGAAACTGTGATTATTCGGTGCAAAATAGTAAAGCTGCATATGCAAGCTGCGTCTTGTTGTAACATTAACGTTAGCAAGGCTACGCCAAACAAACTCTCTACTACCTTATGCTTAGCAGACCTAACTACAAAGCATATGTAGATTTAAAGTCTCGGTATAAAAAATCAGTGATTTATAGAGAATATACTAATAGCTGTAATTTAGGTACGCTCTAAAAACGTCATGTCGCTTGAGAAACTTGACATCTATAAATCGAGTGGTATTAAAGGACGTGAATGTCATAGCAGATGAACTTTCGGTTCTTTTGACGAAACATTCGAGCTTCCTATACTTTTTGAACAACCTTTATAAGAGAAAACTCACATAAGAAAGGGTGTAGGTAAAATGACTGCAACAGAAAAACGGTGGCTTAAACATTATCCTGAAAACATTTCAAAAGAAGTTGACATTCCTAACATTCCTGTACAGCAATTTTTAAAAGATACGGCAGCGAAATTTCCAGATAACGAAGCGATTTCATTTTATACGAGGAAAATGCCTTATCGTGAAGTGCTTCAATTAGCAACAATGTTTGCTTCTGCACTTCAAGCGAATGGACTTCAAAAAGGTGATCGCGTTGCAATTATGCTACCGAACTGCCCGCATTACGTCATTTCTTATTACGGCATTTTGATGGCTGGAGGCATTGTAACGCAAATTAACCCGATGCTCGTCGGTCGTGATTTGGCACATATTTTAAATGATTCTGGCGCACAAACCCTAGTAATCTATGAACCGCTGTTACCAGTTTTTCAACAAGTTAAAGATGAAACGCAAGTGAATAAAGCGATTTCCGTTAACTTCCCAGAAAGTGGAAAAGATGTTGAGCCAGCTATTCCGTTCGAGGTCTTTATGATGCAGGCGAATGGGAAAGTAGAGGAGCCAAATATTAATCCTGCTGAAGATGTAGCAGTTTTACAATATACAGGTGGGACGACTGGTCGTTCAAAAGGGGCTATGCTTACACACCGTAACCTTGTTGCAAACGTTATTCAGACATATGCTTATTTCGAAACGGAATTTAATATCGGTGAGGATCGCGTGCTATCGGTTATTCCGCTTTTCCACGTATACGGAATGACGAGCTGTATGAATCTATCAATCTATACAGCAGCAGCAAATATAATGTTGCCTCGTTTTGATTTACAAGAAGTGCTTGAGACGATTAAACGTGAGCAACCGACGACATTCCCAGGTGTTCCGACAATGTATATTGCGATTACGAGTCATCCAGAAGCGGACAAATATGGTGTCGACAGTATTCGCAGGTGTAATAGCGGAAGTGCACCGATGCCAGTTGAAAGTATGCGAGCATTCGAACAGAAAACTGGCGCGATGGTACTAGAAGGTTACGGTTTATCCGAAACATCGCCGACAACGCACTGTAATCCAGTTTTTGGAGAACGTAAGCCAGGAAGTGTTGGAATCGGACTTCCGTCAACGGATTACAAAATTGTTGATCTAGAAACAGGCACAAAAGAGATGCCGATCGGGGAGTCAGGTGAAATTATTATTAAAGGACCGCAAGTGATGAAAGGTTACTGGAATATGCCTGAAGAAACTGAGCATACGCTACGCGATGGTTGGCTCTATACAGGTGACATTGGGAAAATGGATGAAGATGGTTATTTATATATCATTGACCGCAAAAAGGATATGATTATTGCAAGCGGTTACAACATTTATCCTCGTGATGTTGAGGAAGTCATTTACGAGCACCCAGCTGTACAAGAAGCGGTTGTCGTTGGTGTACCAGATGCGTATCGAGGTGAGACGGTTAAAGCAGTGATCGTTTTGAAAGAAGGCCAGACTGTAACGGAAGAAGAGATGATTGAATATTGCAGACAAAACCTTGCCGCTTATAAAGCACCGAAAATCGTTGAGTTTAGAAAAGAGCTTCCAAAAACAGCGGTTGGAAAAATATTACGTAGAACGATTAAAGAACAAGAAATGAAAAAGCATGAACAACAACAACAATCGTAAGCAGCTATGTTCTTGCAGCCTCCATTCGAGCTGTCATTTTATAAATTTGACTCTATGTAAAATAATTCAAGCTATAAAAAATGCGTTCGGACACTTTGAGTCCAAACGCATTTTTAACTTTATTATTCGGGTAGGGAATATAACAGTGCTGCGATATCTTCATACCAATTACGCATATCACGAACGCCCCAACCGATGATGTCAAGGTGGTCAAAATGCTTCATCTTGCCTAAATGGTTCCATACTCCTGTTTGCGGATTTCCGTCATATTCTATTATTTGATCATTCGAACCGATCGTTGGTCCTTTCATGGTGGAGACACTGACGAGACCATCGTTTTCCCACCAAGTTCTGTCGATCGTAAATCTGTTTTTATTGAAAGTTTTTGAACCGATATATCGGCTAAATGGTCGCAAAAATGGATTCATAAATGTGTCGGGAACGTGGTGTCCTGTTAGAAGACTCCGATGTGTTTGTGAGTTGCTAACCGAAAAATAATAAACATCTGGCTGGGCTTTCACCCAACGATTTAATTCATAAGCACCTTCAGGCTTTAAGTCCCAGTTTGCAGTATCTATTGATTTCCACCCCGGACTGTTACGAATTCGCTTGACATATTGAGAAAACCGTTCGTTTTTTTGCTTTACAATTCCCCATTGATCGAGTTTAAAATCATACAAATCTTGATTAATATTCCCAGCAAAAATGGCCGCTCCAATAACCAATTCTTGTATGATTGGAATTACGTCGTTAATCATGTATGCAGCTGTCGATCCGTCGTGGGGAGTAGAGATCGATAAAACAGAATGCACCCAAGGTTGTTCTTCGGAAAACAGGGGAGACACGTCATTTCCACTTGTTCGTTCTCGTTCATCGACTTCGTTAAGCAATTGTGCGAGTGTCCGGATTGTTTGACCTCCCATGCTATGTCCAATTAAATGCACTTTATTTGGTTTACCTGTATCGGGATTTATTTCTCCCCAATCAGGGTACAATCCAGGAAATGTTCGACCATATCGGTTGTGCCCAAATTCATTTGCATGAGCTTCACCGTAGTCTACTGTCCCACCTTTAATTTGATAATAGAGTTCAACTGCTCGATCCCAATTGCTTGAAACAGGTCCGACTGCGGCAGTGTATACGGTATAACCTTTGTTTCTTAAGTCTTTCTCAATGTCATGAATGCCACCCCACATTTTAATGATTCCGCCAAACTCGTCTCTGCCGAATCCGCCTAACCCATGAACGAGAACAATCGGGTAGTTATTTCCGTCATTATGATCAAGCACTTCAACGTTCACGCTTGGTCTGATATGTTCTTCCTTTTCTTCGTTTTGACTAGCGTTGACGGAGCAATGAAATGGTTCTATAGCGATAAGAAGAATGATGACCAGACACGCATAAGTCTTTTTTAACAATAAGAAAACCTCCTTAAATGATCGTGCGTTATATCATATTGTCATATTTTCAAAATATTACAATAATTGGAAATTAAATTCCTTATTGATCATTATGAGTTGAAGGTGTAATATATCTAAATAGATTGACCATTTGACCATTTTGGTCATTAAGGAGGATTAAGTATGTCAATTGATCGAAAACAAAATATAGTAGATGCCGCTGCACGCTCATTCTCGATGTTTGGATATAAAGCGACGACAATGGATCAAGTTGCAAAAATAGCAAGTGTAGCTAAAGGAACAATTTACACTTTCTTTAAAAATAAAGAGGAATTGTTTGATGAAATCATTGGTCATTTAATCGGAGAAATGAAACTTGTTGCTAATCATGCGATTGAACGAAATAGTACGTTTGCTGAAAACTTACATCAAGCATTATTTGGGATGTTAGAGTTTCGAAAAAAACATCAACTTGCACTTCAACTTTCACGAGAAGTAAAAGAGATTGGAACACCTGAAGCTGTTCAAGCGATAAAAAAATTAGAAGATGCCGTTTTTAGCTTTGTAAAAAGTCAAGTAAAAGCAGCAATCGTAAAAGGTGAAATTAAACGATGTGATCCGTTCATAACGGCATACGTATTAGTAAAAATGTATATTGCACTTGTTCTAGATTGGGAAAAAGAAAATGAACCGTTAAATAAAGAAAAAATTGGTGAGCTCTTTCAGCTTTATTTACTTGAAGGTTTAGCTGTTCGCTAAATTGAGACTTATTGACTTTTTATCCGTTGCTACCCGGAAAAACGCAGCTACCGAACAGCGGTTTACGATTCTATATTTAGAAGATTGCACGATTTAAATTTTTTACAAAAATAGCTATTTGACTAATTTGGTCATTAAGAAGGGGTTGGAAAGATGAAGTTAAATCAAATGAAGCAAGAATTGTTAAGCATTATAACGAATAAAAAGATTTTAATTCCAGTTATTGCAGTTATATTTGTTCCAGTTATGTATAGTGCTATGTTTTTATGGGCATTTTGGGACCCTTATGCTCGGCTTGATCAAATTCCTGTTGCTGTTGTTAATAAAGATGAGGGTGAAATATTTCAAGATGAAAAACTTGAAATTGGAAATGAATTTGTTAATAAGTTAAAAGAAACACCAGAATTTAAATGGGATTTTGTCGACGAAGAAACAGCGGACCGTGGCTTGCGCAATGAAAAATATTATATGAAAATCGAAATTCCAAAAGATTTTTCAAAAAAAGCGACAACTGTTTTAGATGATTATCCAGAACAGTTAGAATTGCATTACGTTCCGAACGAAAGCTTTAACTTTTTAGCTGGTCAAATTGGCGAAACAGCGGTTGATAAAATAAAAGAAAAAATCGCAAACGAATTAAGTGAAACGTATATCGAAGTTGTGTTTGAAAATATCGGGAAACTAGCGGACGGAATTGAATTGGCGAGTGATGGGGCAGCACAGCTTGCTGATGGAACGACAGATGCGAAAACAGGTGCTGAATTGATCGAAGCAAACCTTAAGAAAGTTGTTGATGGCTCGAATACGTTGCAGTTGTCACTCGTTCAGGCCCAGTCAGGAACGCAAACATTAAATACAGGAATTCAACGAATTAATGATGGAAACCAACAGTTGCTTCAAACCCTTCAAGAAACCGCTCCAAAAGTGAATAAACTCACAGATGGAACAGCACAAGTAAAGAACGGAGCTCACAATTTGAATGAGGGTTTGTCTGACTTACAAGTTAGCTTAGAAGAAAGATTGATTCCATCAGCGCAACGAATAAGTAATGGTCTTAATGCTTCTAACAAACAGCTAGAAGAAGCTAAAAAGAAAAAAGACGAATTGGCGACCGCGATTCGTCGTATTGATGAAATATTAGAGCAATTAAATACGCCAGAAATCATTGAGCAAAATCCTGATCTTGCTAAATACGTTGAAAGTCTTATTGGCTACTCAAATGAATTAAAACAAGTGGCAGCACAGTTTGATACGCTCGTAAGTGCACAAGGTCAATTAGCGGAAGGATCGGAAACGCTTGTTGCGGGGCTACAAACATTTGGCAAAGAATTTTCAAAAGCCCAAAAAGGTTCGACACAGCTTGCAACAGGTATAGACCAACTTGCAGCCGGAACTGAAACCGTTGCTCAAGGATGGGATTCGTTAATTGATAACGTTGGAAAACTAGCGAATGGAAGCGAACAATTAGTTGCTGGTAGCGGACAGTTAACCGATGGTTTATCACAAATTCAAAATGGATCGGCGGGTTTAGCAAGTGGTACAAACGAATTGTATGACGGTTCAAAAGAGCTCACTTCGGGTTTAACCGAGCTTAACGACGGAGCTGATGAGTTAGCTAGCAAACTTAAGGACGGTGCTAATGAAGCGTCAGATGTGTCGGCGAATGAGGATCATTTTAATATGTTTGCAGACCCGGTAAAAGTGAAATCAGATACGTTTGCCCCTGTTCCTAACTATGGAACTGGATTTGCACCGTACTTTATTTCTCTCGGTCTATTTGTCGGGGCTCTATTATTATCAATTGTCTTCCCGTTAAGAGATCCAGCAGTCGGCCCAAAATCGGCTTTTAGTTGGTTCGCAAGTAAATTTTCACTTCTCGTCCTAATCGGGATCGCGCAAGCGTTAATTGTTGATGCGATTTTACTATTCGGTCTTAAAATTGAAGTGACAAGTGTGCCTTACTTTATTTTATTTACGGTGATTACAAGTATCGTGTTTATGTCTCTTATTCAATTTCTTACGACTGCTTTCGGTGATCCAGGTCGGTTTATCGCGATCATTCTATTAATTATGCAATTAACGACGAGTGCAGGTACGTTCCCGCTTGAATTAATTCCAGAGGTGCTTCAGAAGTTTAATTCACTATTGCCGATGACATATTCTGTATCTGGCTTTAAAGCGGTTATTTCAAGTGGAGATTATGGATTTATGTTGGAAAATGTTGGCTATCTGTCTATTTTTCTTATGACTACGATAGCAGCAACAATAGTATACTTTGTCGTTTTATTTAAAAAAACGTATGCGAAATGGAATGGAAGAGAAAAGGCAGTATAACGCAAGAAAGCGTCCACAAGTTGGACGCTTTTTTGCTTATAACAAATGTTAACGATGGAAACCGATAAGCTTGCCTGCGCTGGACGTAACCCGATGTGTAATATCGCCGTAGCCGTTTTCTTCTAACATGATTTTTCCTTTTGTTCTCGCTTCTTTATCGTTAGCTGCATCAAAACGTTTTTCAAAAAGCTTTTCGCCTTTTTGACTAAAAGCTGTCGCAACATAGTCTTTCATGAAACATCTTCCTCCTTTTCATTCCCTTAACAAAAAAATAGCACAATGTTATGATTTTTTCCATCAAAATATGACATAGACAGAACATTTGCTCTTATATATGTTAACATAATAATAGATGACAGGAGTTGGTTCAGGTGACGATTACATTTATTCATAGTGCGGATTTGCATCTCGGACGAGTATTTACTGGATTACGTCATTTGCCAGGAAACATTTATGAACATGTCGTTGAAAGCGGATTTCGCGCGTTAGAAAAACTTATTGATGCCGCGATTGAACATGACGTAGATTTCGTTCTTTTCGTCGGTGACGTTTTTGATTCAAACGATGTTAGTTTACGAACGATATTGCGATTTCGCCAACAGTTAGAAAGACTTAAACAACATGAGATCCATGTGTTTATTAGTTATGGAAATCATGATCCGTTCACCGAGCGTCGATACGTTGACTGGCCAGAAAATGTAACTGTTTTTACTGATGAAGAGGTAACTTCTAAGTCATTTACGACGAAAACCGGACAAAAAGTAAACATTTATGGCTTTAGTTATATGACAAAAGAAATTTTCACAGATAAAAGTGAAGAATACATAAAAGTAGGCGATGCCGAATTTCATATCGCGACATTACATGGAAATGTTGACGGTCAGACTGACCATGATTCGTACGCTCCTTTTTCTGTGACCAACTTGAAGGAGAAAGATTTTGATTATTGGGCGTTGGGACACATTCATAAACGACAAATTCTTACCGAAGAACCACCAATCGTATATCCTGGCAATATCCAGGGAATGCACCGAAAAGAGCTAGGAGAGAAAGGATGTATTCTCGTTACACTTACGGATGGGATGAAGCCTGCGATAACGTTTATTCCGACAGCTGACGTTATTTGGCGTGAAGAAGTCATCGATATCACTGATGTTGAAACGTTTAATCATTTACTAGATAAACTCAGTGAACGTAAAGAGGACTTTAGAAAACAAAATACGTTCGTTCACCTTCGTTTTGTCGGGAACGGAAAATTAAATGATCAATTACAAATAGCGTATGAACTTGATGATCTATTGTGGGCGGTAAATGACGGAGAGCATGAACGATTTCCATTTGTTTGGATAGCAAGTGCAAACGTCCAGACGACAGGTGATTGGAATCGTGAAGAACTTCGAAAGCGCGAAGACTTTATTGGTGAATTGATTGCATCTATTGATGTGTATGAAGATTTTGATGAAGCGATAAAGCCATTGTTTAAAAATCGGCACGTGCGTTCATTCATACACGCTTTTTCTGAAGAAGAAAAACAAGCATTACTTGATAGAGCGGAACGACTTTTACTTACACAGTTCATGAAGGAGTACGAAAAATGATTATTGAGAAATTGATCATTTACGGTTACGGATTTTTAAAAAATGCAGAAATTGAACTTGGTTCGTCTTTGCACGTGATTTATGGAAAAAATGAAGCTGGGAAATCAACGATCTTGTCATTTATCGAGACGATGCTATTCGGATTTCCCAAACGACAGCAATCAGAGATTCAATATGCACCAAAATCGGGCGGAACATACGGTGGAAAATTAATCGCTCATATACGTAACAGAGGTCATTTGACAATTGAACGTATCCGTGGACGCGAACCTGAGGAATCGCTTATTTATGTAAATGATAAAAAAATTGATGAATCTTCACTGCATTCGTACCTTGATAAAATTGATCGTCCGCTTTTTAGGCAACTTTTTTCTACGAGATTAGAGCATTTAAGAACGATGGAAAAGCTGCAGGAAGACGATTTGAATCGTTTTTTACTCGGAGCTAGTCTATCAGGCCATTTGTCGCTTCATGAAATTGAATCTCATCTTGAAGTGCTGCGCAATGAATTGTATCGACCCCGAGGACGAAAGCAAGTTATCAATGAATCGTTAGCTGAATTAAATAAGCTAGCGGATGATGTGAAAAAAAGTGAAAGCTTAAAAGCAGAATTTGAAAAAAAAGCGGATGAAAAGGCGAAAATGGAAAGCGAATTGAATCGGTTACAAACAGAAAAAAAACGACTGAAAAACGAAAAACAATTTTACGAAAAATTGTTAGCAGTCACACCGTTGTATAAGTCGATTGAGCGGCTCAAACTGAAGCTTGAACAATTGCCATCGGTAGCACAATTTCCTGAAAATGGTGTCGAGCGTTTAGAACAAATCAAAATGAAACTCGTTGATATTGAAGCTGAATATCGTGCAATCGAGAAACGTATAACACAGCTTGAACGATCCGTTCCTACGGTAAACGAAGAATGGTTACTTGAAGGAGATAAGGTAGACGGATTGCGTGAGCGTAGTGAAGTATATCAGTTAAAACTAGAACAGCGATTGCAAGTAATTGAACAAATAAAACATGACGAACGTGATGTACGCGAGTTTATTGAACAAATCGGCACAAATTGGACAGTGGAAAAAATTATGAATGCTAATGTTAGCTTGACGGAACAAGAGAAGTTAGAGCAATTAGCAGCGGATGTGAATGAATTATCGAATGAACGTAATCATATTGAGAGAGAGTTAGCATCGAAACGTAATCAGCTTAAGTTAATTGACACAAAAGAAAAAGAATTAAAAAAAACGCTTTTGTCTAAGGAAGAAAAACATCAGTTACAAACACTAGTTTTAACACATGATGAGGATTCTATCGAGAATGAAACGTTGTTCATACAAAAAATAATTGATCGCTATGACCGTGAACTGCGTAATATGCAAAAAGGGACAGCGCTTCCTTTCGCGATTACATTGTTAATCGGAATCGCACTTAGTTTTTATCTGCTTTTTGTGAACAGTCAAATGTACGTAGCGATTGTTGTTGCTAGTTTAAGTGGGTTTGTGTCTTACTTCATTTATAAAGCAGAGCAGCAGAAACGTGCAACGCGTGAACAAATTCTCAAATTAAAAGCGGACGAAGAAAATCGACTAAAACAGTTACAACATGAAGCGTTGCACGTTGACAATCGTGACATAGGAGCAGCAAAAAGAAAATTATCAATCGATGAAGAACGTAGTAAAGAATGGTTGGTCGTTAAGCATAACGTCGACCAATTACAGATTGAGTATGAACGGATTATGAATGACTACGATGTGATTGACAGGTCGTTGCAAACAAAACGAGAAGAAGCTAGGCAATGGGCGAAACGTCATGATTATCCAACGACCTTGTCCATGTCTCATTGGGTTGAATTGTTTCATCGCTTGAAAGATGCAAAAAAACAAGTATTGGCAATTGAACGTGCGAATGCAGAGAAAAAAACTCTTGAACAATGGATCAGAGAGTATGAGCATGATGTATATGAAGTATGCTCGATCTTCCAATTAAATCGTAAGGAAAATGTGACGTCTTTGTTATTGAAAATAAACAGATTACTTGAAGAAGAGAAAGCTAAAAAAGACCAAGAAATTCGCATTGCGATGCAAATCGAAGAAGAGAAAAAGCAACTGCAAGCCGTGTTAGAGAAAAAAAACCAGTATGAACATGAATTGAAACAATTAATGCAAATCGCACAGTGCGAGACGGAAGAAGAATTTTTCGTATTTGGGAAAGCATGGGATGAGAAGCAAACCATTAAAGATGAAATAAATAGAATGAAGCGTGAAATTAAAATCCATATACGTGATGAACAGGAAAAAGAACGAATTGAATCGGTTGTAACTAAAGGAAAAGTGAATGCGGAGGACAAACTGTTAGAAAGAGAGCAACGACTGCGTGAAATCGATAGTAAAGAAGCAAACATGATGCAACGAATCGCGCAACGCCAAGTTGAAATGTCCGCGATTGAAGAAGGTGGGGAATATGATGCGAACTTGCAAAAGCTCGAGCTAAAAAAGGCCCAGTTGCGTCACGATGCGCTTGATTGGGCTACGTACACCGTGGCACTTCATTTACTAACGAAGACGAAAGAGCATTTCCGTAACGAGCGTCTTCCGAAAGTGATTGCTATCGCAACAGCGTACTTTTCAAAAATGACGAACGGGACGTATCATGCACTTTCTGTACCTGTTGACGGGGAAGATTTTTTTGTTGAATCCAAAAATGGGGTCCGCTTTTCACCAAGTGAATTAAGTCGCGGTACGCAAGAACAGCTTTATTTGTCTTTGCGACTAGCTCTTTCTTCCGTTTATCCGTCTTCACTCAGCTTTCCAATTTTACTTGACGATATTCTCGTTCATTTTGATCGGGAACGCAGACAAGCAGCTCTTCGCGTGATCCGTGAGCATGCCGAAACACATCAAGTGTTATTTTTTACGTGTCATGAACAAATTGCAAACGAATGCAAAGGAAAAAGGATTAATCTACAAAAGGAATTACGAACGCATCAGGGTATTCATACAATCAGCTAAAACACAAATACATATGCTAGAGTGAATGACTTACTATATGTAGAAGTGGAGACTTCTTGACTAGTGTAGTCTAAAACTTTAGATAAAATCTATGTTCAAAAAGTGGGCTAATATGATCCTATGGACTTTTTGAATATATCTATCGGAGCTGATGTCTATGCGTTTACAACGTACGTTAGAAAAGTTTGTTGATCCGTTACCGTTATTACGAACGTTAAAGCCAAAACGAAAGAGTAAGCGGAAAACGTTTTATGAAGTAGCGATGAAAGAATTTCGTGAAAAATTACATCGTGACTTGCCACCAACAAGATTATGGGGTTATGAGGGAATGTTTCCTGGTCCAGTCATTGAGACTCATAAAGACGAGTTAGTTGAAGTACTTTGGAAAAATGAACTACCGAGCCGACATTTTCTACCGATTGATCAAACCCTTCATAGTGTTGCTGGGAACCCTGAAGTAAGAACGGTCGTTCATTTACATGGTGGAGCAACTCCGCCTGATAGTGATGGTTATCCTGATGCTTGGTTTACGAATGGATTTAAACAGACAGGTCCAGATTTTCGTAGAAAAGTGTATGAATATCCGAATGAACAACGTGCAAGTACGCTTTGGTATCACGATCATGCAGTTGGAATTACGCGGCTCAACGTTTACGCGGGGTTAATTGGGATGTACATCATTCGTGATAACGAGGAGGAAAGCTTAAACTTACCAAAAGCGGACTACGAAATTCCATTAATTATTTCTGATCGTTCGTTTAATGAGGATGGCTCATTATTTTACCCGAGTCAGCCTGATCCACCTCTCGAGGATGGACCAAATCCATCTGTTGTCCCGTTCTTTTGTGGTGACACCATTTTAGTGAATGGCAAAGTGTGGCCATATTTAGAAGTTGAGCCGAGGAAATACCGTTTTCGGTTTTTGAATGCTTCAAACACACGTAATTTTGAACTTAGCCTTGATTCGGGACAATCGTTTTACCAAATTGGTTCGGACGGCGGTCTTTTAGAAAAACCAGTAAAAATGAAAACGATCAATATGCATCCTGCTGAACGAGTCGATGTCATTATTGATTTTTCGCGTTACGAAGGAGGAGAAATCATTTTAACAAATGATACAGGGTGTGGTGGACCGTTTGATCCTGAAAAAGATGCGAAAGTGATGCAATTTCGTGTAAATCAAACGTTGCGTGAAAAAGATTCGAGCGTTATACCAAACCGTTTAAGCAAACTTCCGTTGCCACCAAAACAAAACATTCAAACGATTCGTCATTTAAAGCTCGTCGGTTCACAAGATGAATTTGGTCGTCCGTTGCTCCTTTTAACAAATCGAATGTGGGATGACCCTGTGACTGAGAAACCGCAATTAGGTGATACGGAAATCTGGATGTTTATGAATACAACGGCATTTCCTCATCCGATGCATGTGCATCTTGTTCAATTTCAAGTGCTCGAACATCAAGCGTTTGATTTAGAGCGATACAACGAGACTGGTGAACTCGTATTTACAGGACCGATTGTTGCTCCTAGCAAGAGTGAACGCGGATTAAAAGATACGATTACCGTTCCTCCAGGTACTGTAACTCGGATACTAGCAAAATTTGCTCCATATGCTGGACGTTACGTATGGCATTGTCACATATTGGAACATGAAGACTACGACATGATGCGTCCATTTGATGTACAATAGCATTAAAGCATGTTTAAAATCATGAAAGCTAAAAACCTTCCAATTTGAAGGTTTTTTGCATTAAAATAAAAGAAAGATTATTCGTTCGGAAGGGGGATTGCGATGTACACAATTAATTTAGTTGAAGACGAAACAAATTTAGCAAAAATCTTAAAAACGTACTTAGAAAAAGAAGGTTGGGACGTGAATGTTTTCTTTAGTGGAGAAGAAGCGTTGCGCCATCTAGAAGAACCATGCCATTTATGGATTTTAGATATAATGCTTCCAGGCATTGATGGATACGAGATTTTAAAGAAGATTAAAAGTACCTCTCATACACCCGTCATTTTTATTTCTGCTAGAGATCAAGACCTTGATCGCATCGTTGGACTTGAACTTGGCGGAGATGATTATTTGTCGAAGCCTTTTTTACCTCGTGAACTTGTTATCCGAACTCGAAAACTACTAAAGCTCGTATATGAGCAACATTTATCGAAAAAACTTGAAGTGTGTGGGTATACGATCGATTTTATTAATCGAAAAATTAATGATCGAAATGAAAAAATTGAATTAACGACGAAAGAAATGGATGTCGTTCTTCTGCTCGCTGAACATGTCAATGAAATTTTACAGCGTGAGACAATTTTAGAACATGTATGGGGTGCCGACTATTTTGGTTCAACACGCGCGGTTGATGACGTCATTCGCCGAATTCGTAAAAAAATGCCACGACTTAACCTAGAAACAGTCTACGGATATGGCTATCGGATTATACGCTCATGAATAAATCGAATTTAACTGGACGAATTTGGTTATCTTTTATTGCCCTTATTTTTTTACTAGGGATTTTAATCGCTGTCATTTATCCGTTGTCAATTCAAGGTACTTTGACGGAAGAGACGTATCAAATCATCCTTCAAGAACAGAAGCGAATAATGAACCCGTTGTCAGATGACGCGATTCCGTATCGTGGGAACACTGATTTTATCGAACGACGTGAGGCTGCCCGTTCTGTCGGACATGCTCTAATTATTAATCAAGAAGGTACGTATCGAGGTGACCCCATTCCGAATGACGTATTCAATAAAATGGCGAAAAATGCATATAGTCAATCACATGAACTTGTTCGCTATAATTTGAAATACGAAGAAGCTACGCTTTTTTATGTCATAAGAAAAATTGAACACGCGAATGGTCCGGCCTATTTAATTTCATACATGTGGGATACGTATCGAAACCAAATGATCCAACATTTATGGAACCGCTTATTAATTATTTTAATGATCGCTGGTATTGTTAGTCTTTTTCCCGCAATTTTGCTAACCCGTTATTTGCGTGCTCCTCTCGTTGAACTTGGTAAACGGTTTGAACAAATTGCGAAGCGAAATTGGAAAGAGCCATTTAAATGGGAAGGTGAAAAAGAATTTGAAACATTGTCAAACCAATTTGAACTGATGCGGCAAAATTTAATTAGTTATGATGAAGGGCAAAAAACGTTTATTCAGCAAGCTTCGCATGAGTTGAAAACACCGATTATGATCATTACAAGCTATGCCCAGTCGGTGAAAGACGGTGTCATGCCGAAGGAAAATATCCATGAAACGATGGATGTCATTTTACAAGAAGCATCGCGAATGGAGAAACGGATTGGTGATATGCTTTATTTTTCAAAGCTCGATGCATTGAAAGATGAACAGTCGCTTCTAGAACATACACTCATTCGATTCGGGACATTAGCAAGTGAAATCGAAGAACGGTTCCGATTTCAACGGGACGATGTAACCATTCATATTCGCGGGGAAGATGTTCAATTTTACGGGGATCGGGAACAATTTGAAAGCATATTAGACAATTTAGTGCAAAATGCGATTCGCTATGCAAAAGATACAATTATACTCGAAGCAACGGAATCGAACAATGAAACAACAATGACTGTTTTTAACAATGGTCCAGAGATTACAGACGACGAACAACGATACATGTTTGAGCCGTTTCAAAAAGGCACAGAAGGAAAATTTGGTCTAGGGCTTGCGATCGTCAAGCGAATCGCTGTGCTTCATGGTGGCACTGTTCACGTTGAAAATAAAGAGCATGGCGTTGCTTTTTATGTCACGATCCCGAAGCATGAAGGAGAAAAAAGGGGGATGTGAAATGAATACAGGTCTCGCACACTATCGTGTAGGTGATCAAATCGAAACGTTTCTATTAATTAAGTCGGTGACGAAAGGATTGACTCAAACGGGAAAGCCATACTTAACGATTGTTTTACAAGATAAAACAGGTGATATTGAGGCGAAACTTTGGGATTGTACGAAAGAAGATGAAGAGCGATATAGTACAAGTGCAATCGTAAAAGTCGCTGGGGAAGTGATGAGTTATCGGGGGCGTAATCAATTGAAGCTGATTAGAATACGCTTAGCGACTTCGCAAGACGCTGTTAAAGTCCAAGACTTCCTTGAAACAGCACCGCTTGAGCAAGAGAAGATGATGGAAATTATTACACAATACGTATTTGAAATGAGGAACCCGAATATCCAAAGGATTACGAGGTATTTACTTCGTAAACATCAAGAGGCCTTTCTTCACTATCCAGCAGCTACGAAAAATCATCATGAGTACGTTGCTGGATTAGCGTACCATGTCGTTTCCATGCTAAAACTTGCGAAGTCAATTGTGGAGCTTTACCCATCTTTAAATGCAGACTTGCTATATGCAGGTGTCATTTTGCATGATTTAGGTAAAGTAACTGAACTTTCAGGTTCCGTTGCGCCTTCCTATACGACAGAAGGTGTTTTGTTAGGGCATATTTCAATTATGATGAGTGAGATTTCTGAAGCGGCTACAGAATTAGGCATTGATGGTGAAGAAGTACTCCTTTTAAAGCATCTTATCCTGAGTCATCACGGGAAGGCAGAATGGGGAAGCCCAAAACCCCCACTTATAAAAGAAGCTGAAATTTTGCATTATATTGATAATATTGATGCGAAAATGAATATGCTTGATCGAGCACTAAAGCATGTTAAACCAGGTGAATTTACAGAACGAATTTTCGCGCTTGATAATCGTTCATTTTACAAACCAAATTTTTGATCTATAGTTCTAATTGTTGCAATCTCTTCATAACGTAATACTAGAGTGCTTGTCTTTCTCAAAAGCTATTTCTTAAGTTCGTTGTTAAAACTGTACGGTACCGCTTCGTATAATGCCTAGAAGGGAAAGTGACATAGTAATTATTAATTTATCGATATGATGTAAAAACTCAATGAAGGAAAGTATTGCGAGGACGGAGGGATTGCATGCGTGCGGTTTGGTTGTTTTTTCTAATCGTTGTTTTATATTTCTTTTTTCATTTGATGGGCTGGGTTGGTGTAATGTTAAGCTTTTTAGCAACTGTTCCAGCGTGGGGATATTTTATTATTGCCGGGATTGTTTTTAGTGGATACAAGGTGATTGAGGGTGTTCTCGAAGATAAACGTGCAGACTATGAGCACATCGAACGAGAAGGTCAAGTGTTTTTAGATCGAATGGAAGAGGAACGAAAAAGAAGAAAAGAAGTTCAGTAAAGCATAGATTCATTTTTTAGTACGGTTTACTTGTAAAATAACACGTGAAAAAAAACGAATCCACGTTCCAAATTCTTGAACTTGTGGATAAATAGGAATAGGACCCGCGCAAACAATTGTTTCTAATCGTTTACGCGGGTTCCTATTATTTGTCTTCATTATCTTTTACTTCGTCGTCATCGCCATCTTGTTTACTTTCTTGTTCATTATCTTGTTCATCATCATTCTCTTCTTCATCTTCAACTTTGAAAAGGTCTTTAAACTGTTTGTCGTTTACTTTAATGTTTGCTTCTTTCAATAGCTCGTTACGAACTTCTTCATACGGTCTAGCGTTTTCTTGTAAGTATTTTTCCTCAACGTCATCTTTACTATCTTCAAACGTTTTGTCTGTCCGTTTGTCTGCTTTAATGATGTGATATCCGAAAGAAGATTGTACGGGTTCACTAACTTCGCCTTCTTTCAGTTGAAGAGCAGCTTCAATAAATTCAGGAACGAGTTGTGAATCATGTTTAACTGTGCCTACACTTCCACCTTCAGGAACACTCCCTGAATCGGTTGAGTACTCTTTGACAAGCTCTTCAAACTTAGCACCATTATCTAGTTTTTCTTTAACTTCTTTTGCTTTTTTCTCATCTTCGACTAAAATATGTCTCGCTTCTACTTCAACGAACATATCTTTATTTTCATCATAAAACTCTTTCAGTTTTTCATCTGTTACTTCAATTCCATCCGTCGTAGCTTTTTGTCTAAGCAAGTTCATACGTATTTCTTCTTTTAACTGATCGGCAGATTCAAAGCCGCTTTGCATTAATGCCATATCAAACTCTTCATCTGATTCGAAAGGTTCTTTGATTTTTTCTAACTCTTTTTCAACTTCTTTATCAGTAACATCGTATTTCTTTTCAAGTAATTTTTTTTCAACGAGCTGCTGAACCATCGCATCTCCGTATTGAGATTTCATTGCATCGTATAGTTCATCTTTCGTTACATTACCTGCATCTGTTTCAACAACGGTATTTTTATTTCCGCAAGCTGCTAGACTAAATAGGGCAACGGTTGCGATGATCGCTAGAACATATTTTTTCATTCGTCACACTCCTACATCTTAAATTTGCATAGTAGTTAGTATATCATAGGGATAGATAAAAAAGCATAATTTGAAGTAAAAATGAAAGAATTTACAACATTCGTATTTAAGTGTTTTTACAATAAAATACATTCATTTTAGTTTTAATGTGGTTGTTTTTCGTATATTTTCGTTTTTATTTGCTTGGAACGCTTATTATGTGAATAAAATTTCAACATAAGAGGAAATAAGTAGTATTGTGATCAGTATGTTGATCCATCGAAACACCTTTGGTTGCCGTTCTTCCGGTATATTACGATTTAGACAAAGAGCATTTGTCATGGAATTAAAAAGAAAAAGCATGGAGATGGCAAATACTATAAATAACGTAAAAAAGCTCATAATAAATCCCCCTAAAAGCAATTGGCTACTAAAAATGTTATATATGTTTTATTATATTAGCAGGTGAGATATGATGAATCGATGGAAGGTTGCTTTCTTTAGTCTAGCAGCTATCGTTTTAAGTCTAGTCATCGTTGTTTTAATTTTGCTTTCAAAAGGTAATGAAAATGATTTACTGATAGAACCACCGACCGTTGATGGTGAATCGATATTCTTAATTGAAACGTCAAAGGAACGGTTAAATTATTTAATTCAATCGCAGCTTGAGACGATAAAGTATGACCGTAATCATATCGATTTTACGGTTGAATTAGATGAACTTGTTAATGTAAATGGCTATATTACTGTATTCGATAGAAAGTTAAGTTTTCGAATGCAAATGCAACCAGACGTACAAAAAAACGGAAATTTGTTATTAAAACAACAATCTTTTTATATCGGAGAAATGCCAATTCCGAGTAAGCAAGTGTTGGAATTTATCCGATCAAGCGCAAATTTGCCAAAATGGGTCATTGTCCAACCAAATGATGGCGTCATTTACATTGCGCTGCATGAAATTGAAGTGAGCGATAATTTACACGTAAAAGTAAACTCACTGGATTTAAAAAATGACGAACTTTCATTTGAAATCTATGAGCCATTATGAAAACACCTCATGCATTAACAATAATTATGCATGAAAAATCAATATGTTTCAATTGTTGATTGAAAAGCTATTTAAAGATGAAGAGGTACTTCGGGTATAAGGATACGAAGTGAGATGAAAAAGAGAAAAGAATAACTGAACGATTATAATTTAGAAAAATGATTCGAAGTCGTTTACCTTTTCATCTTTGATTGCTTTAAAAAGTTGGTTCTTTATTTTCTTTCATTTGAAGAGATTGCTGTTCTGCTTCAGTTAATGCATTGTATGCTTGCTCGAATGAAGCTTCAAACAATTGGGTAAATTCTTGACCGTAGATTTCACGAAGAATGCTAAAAAGTTCAGGAAATTCAGGAAACTTGCCATAGAGATTACGAAGCGGTAAACTTCCTTTCAAGATAGAATCGTTTTGTGGTAAATAGCTATTAAACGTTTCAACGAGTAAATTTTTTCCTTCTTTGGTTAAATAAACGTACGTGTTTCGTTTGTCATTGTCTTTTTTCGAAAACGTTAAATAGCCACGTTCTTCTAACTTTTTTGAAAAGTTAAATGCAGTTGAAACGTGCATAACACCGAACTTAGAAATATCTGAAATCGTAGCCCCCTCTAAATAATGAGCAATCCATAGGATGTGATGCTCATTAATGTTCAAGCCAAACGGTTTGATCCATTGTTGCCAATCTTTTTCAACCATTTTCCATAGGGCCTTACTTAATTGAACAATTTTGTAGCTATACATAATCGTGTCTTTTTTCGTTAAAGACTGTTCTACCTTTTCCAAAAATATCCCCCACTTTCAAAATGAATATAGCAATCTTTCTTTTTATTATGCCAGTAAAATAAAAAATAATAAAGCGAAAAATTCAAATTTTTTAAAAACCTTAACGAAAGCAGAGAGTACTCTCTGCATTTCGCTTATCTTCGGTTCAATTCTTTCGCTGTTTGTTCAGCCTTTTCTTTAAGTGCTTCAATATCGGTTTTTAACGATTGAATAACAGGATTGGTTTCTTCTTTCCAATTTGTAATAGCGTCTTTTAAATCGTTACCGACTGTTTTCAGCGCTTTAGTACTTTCCGTTTGAAGTTGAACGATGTTATTTTTTAAAGATGAAACATCGGATTTCAATTGATTGGACGTATTTTTAAGTTTGTTTTTAGCTGTTGTAAATCGAGCACGCAATTCTTTCCCAGAACGAGGTGTGCTAAAGAGAACGATTAAACTACCAGCTAATGAGCCAACGAGAAATCCTGCGGTGTATTGTTGGAATTTAGACATCGAACATTCCTCCTAGGTTCAGTTTATTCTAATAATAATATAAATCGGTCATTTTAGTAATATTTCTATCCTTCTTGATAAAATCCTTTCCCGTTCAACAAAAGTTTTATTCCCTATTTTATATTATAGTATGCCATTAAAAAATTTTCCTTCACATGTTTCTATTTTTGTTCGTTAAGATTTACACTTATGGGCTCGCCAAAGAGCGAGATTTTTATATAATAGATGTAATATAAGAACAAAGGGTGATCGATATGAACATACTTGTTGCGCCCGATTCTTTTAAAGAGAGTTTGTCAGCCCTTGAGGTTAGTAAGACGATAAAAGAAGCGATTTTAAAAGAGATGCCTAATGTTCAAGTTAATATGTACCCGATGGCTGATGGTGGGGAAGGGATTCTTGATACTTTAGTATATGCGACAAAAGGTCGATTAGTTGAAGCTGTTGTAAGCGGACCGTTAGGAAATAAAATCTATACCGAGTATGGCGTGTTAGGAGATGGCAAAACAGTAGTCATTGAAATTGCGAAGATAGCTGGACTAATGCAAGTGAGTCCGTCAAAACGAAATCCACTGAATACAACAACATACGGGATCGGTGAAGTGATTGTTCACGCATTAGAGCGAGGGTATCGAAAGTTCATCATCGGTCTCGGCGGAAGTGCAACGAACGATGGCGGATTAGGTATGCTTCAAGCACTTGGCGGGTTATTTCTAGATGAATATGGGTGGGAAGTTCCACCATTTGGTGCATCTTTAATGAAACTAAAAAAGATTGATGTAAGTCGATTACATCCTCTCTTAAATAAAAGTGACTTTGTCATCGCAAGTGATGTCATGAATCCATTATGTGGAACAAAAGGTGCAACTTATGTATTCGGAGCACAAAAAGGAGCAACAGAATTGCAAATGCAGCAGCTTGATAATGCGATGAAAAATTATGCGAACCTTATCGAAACGGAGTTTAATCAATCCTATCAGAATAAAGAAGGAGCTGGAGCAGCAGGGGGATTAGGCTTCGCGTTTATGCTTCTCGGTTCACGTTTGCAATCAGGAGCTGAACTTGTCGCACATACAATCGGTTTGAAGGAAGCGATGAAAGGTGCACAATGGGTCATTACAGGCGAGGGAAAAAGCGATGAACAAACGATGTACGGAAAAGTACCCGTTTATATTGCTAAATTGGCTAAGGAATACAATGTAAAAGCATTATTAATCTCGGGAAGTTTAGGAAAAGGCTATGAATCGTTGTATGAGTATTTTGAAGCTTGCTTCTCGATTATAAACAAACCGATGCCACTTGAAGAGGCAATGAACGATGCGAAAGAATTAATTTTTCAACAGACACGTAATATAGCAAGAATGCTATCGTGATAACTGTAGGTTGAAGATTGATTTGAAGTTGTTGCCTATTCAGTTATGCAGCATGTTTGTGAATTTATAGAGATGCAGAATAATATGATTAGAACATTCCGACTTGTTGAGCTACAAGTAAAGCTTTATTTGCAGACGTTGCGGAAAGTCAAATTTGTCGAATTGTTAACAATTTGTAATTCAATCGAGATGTTTTCTAAGCATTCTATTGTCAGCGAACGAGACCTTTATTACATAGAAAAAGAAAGTGACAATTTACACAAATGGAATGTCGCACATTCCCATTTCAAAATGTTCACTCTTTTTCGACTAAAAAATTAACACACATTTCATTTGTTTACAAGAATAAGAGGTGGTAAAATTAAAATGATCATTGCAAGAAAGAAAGGTGTGAACTCACGTGGCTTTTGTCATTATTGAACCATGTATCGGTGAAAAAGCTGGGGAATGTGTAGACGTTTGTCCGGTTGATTGTATAGAAGAAGGAGAAGACCAATACTTTATTAACCCAGAAATCTGCATTGATTGTGGGGCGTGTGTTGCTGTTTGCCCTGTCGATGCGATTATTGAGGAATATGATGCAACTCCAGAAGAAGAAAAGTTTCTCAGAAAAGCCGAGGAATTTTTCGGAATTTCATAATGGTTTAGCAAAGGAAATGTCTTACAATGTATGTAAGGCATTTTTACTTTTGTTTTGAAAGAAGTGGAAGAACGTGAAAAGAATTGTTTTATTTGATGGAGTATGTAATCTGTGTAGCGGAAGTGTTCAATTTATTATAAAACGAGATCCGAAAGAACAGTTTCAATTTGCTTCCCTACAAAGTGAAGTTGGGCAACAGTTAATAAGGAAATATTCGATATCCGAAGATGTGAATAGTTTTATATTAATTGAAGATGGAAAAAGCTATATGAAATCTGAGGCGGCTTTACGTGTAGCTAAAAACATAACTGGGGCATGGAAGCTGTTTCGTTTATTTCTATTCATTCCACGCCCGATACGTGATCTTTTCTATCGTTTAATTGCGACCTATCGTTATAGGTGGTTCGGTACACGTGAGAGTTGTATGCTGCCAACAAAGGATCTCGAGAAAAGGTTTTTAGACAACAAAAAAGACTTACCCTTCAGTGAGTAAGTCATGCATTTTTTAAATTAGACTGATTTTTGAATTGGTTCAAAGTTTGACCGTTTCATAACAGATTGAACGATTGGGTATACAATGATAGTGAGAATTGTATTTAATGCAATTGCTGGCAAAACAACGGTAGAAAAAAGAACTAAGAATGGTGCGGGTAAGCCAACGATGATAAGGGCTGAGCCTAAAAAAACGACACCACTTACTACTGTTCCGATTACAGATAGGATACTAGCTTTTAATACCGAATTTTTAACTTTTTGCAGAACAGCGACAAGCGCTAAGCAGATAAATGCTGTAATAAACTTATCGATAATGTTCGGAATAAGCCCACCTGGAAACGAGGAAATGATACCTGATAAAAAGCCAGTTAACAACCCAATAAGTAAAACGTGCTTGACATCAGGAAACAATAAAATCGTAATGAACATCATTACTAAGAGGACATCTGGTCGCATACCGAAATTTGTAATTGCTAAAATTAACGATAAAACGGTCCCCATACCTAATAACATTGCAATTAATACTAAATTTTTTGTTTTCAATCTCAACTCTCCTCTTCTCAACTCACTCATATTTTTGACTTATTATATCATATTTTTAACCTGAGACAACGTTTTTTTCTTGAATATGCTTTTTGCTTTGTTGTTTTTCTTATGTCGAGAGTGTCCTAATTCCCTTGAGTAAAAACGTTATGTTTACTTTGATTTCTTTTCGATTTTTCTAGTTGAAAGGAAATTCACATTAAATGGATAATATTCTTTATAAAGGGTCTACTTCTCCCGTTGTCCACATGTGGGTCTTTTTAAAAGATGACTTTTCCATTGTGACTATCTTTTAAGCAATCTTTATAAGACTTCTTATGTTCTACCTAATGCCATCGCTAACATCACACAAAAGACTAAGCCGAAACGGACTTTTATTTTGTTCATACCTCAGATTGTATGAAGCTCAAATCCAAAAGACACATCCAATCGACTGTTGACTCGTTCTACAGTTGTTCGTTTGTTATATTCTTTTTCTCATTTGTAACTGTGAATATCCCGCAATCTTCTGACAGTGGAATACGGATTGCTTGCTAGTTCTCGACGAAGTTTCTCACTATTCCACATTGCTCTAACCGGATAATCATCCCGACCGTTTTAGCGTTCCTTTACTAGGATTCTCATGAGTTCTTCATCCGGTATAAATTCGAGTACAAGATGTAATCATTTTAAATCGCCAAGTTCTTCAATTTCATTTCATGAAAACAGACTCATTAGTGATATAATTGCCATACAAGGGACTTCCTTTTTGGTGTTTTGGTTTTTTGTTATTACTATTTTACACTATAGAGGTTCCTTTTTTGACTCCTTTTTCAATGGGGTAAGATTTTCAATTTTTGCTTGTTACCCCTTTAAACCAACAACAAAAGCCTTGATTTTTGGGGTAAAAAGTTTTTTGATATTTCCTTCAGCCTTTTTATAATATAAAAACCTTTACTTCACAATTAGCTTGCTTGAACATACAGAAATAGGCATCCTTTATCCGGATGCCTAATGCCTTTTTGTATCTTTAACTTAGCGCCTTACGCTTTTTTCATAAATTCGAGCATAAACTCGCGTAATCTTTCAACGGATTGTAATGGAACCGCATTGTAAATTGAAGCACGGCAACCTCCGACTGAACGATGACCATTTAAACCGACAAAGCCTTTTTCTTTTGATTCTGCTAAAAATTGTTTCGTTAATTTTTCGTTCGGTAATGTAAATGTCACGTTCATAATCGAGCGGCTGTCTTTTTGAGCATGCCCGTTGTAAAAACCGTTGCTATGATCAATGACGTCATAGAGTAGGTTTGCTTTTTCGTTATTTACTTTTTCAATAGCTTCGGCACCACCATGATGTTTCACCCATTCAAGCACGAGAGAAAGCATATAAATCGCAAAGCTAGGCGGTGTATTAAATAAGGAATTATTTTTGCTATGTGTACGGTAGTCGAGCATCGTCGGCAAGTTAGGTTGCCCTGTTTCTAAAAATTCTTTTTCCGCAATGACAACAGTGACACCCGAAGGACCAAGATTTTTTTGTGCTCCAGCATAGATGAGTTTAAATTTAGTTACATCTAGTGGTCGGCACAAAATATCACTTGACATGTCGGCGATAAGATTTTGGTTCATTTGTGGGAATTCATGCCATTGTGTCCCGTAAATCGTATTATTTGATGTAATGTGAACGTATGCAGCATGTTTATCTATTTTTATTTCACCTAAAGATGGGATGCGGTCAAAATTTGTATTTTCACTCGTTGCCGCAATACTTGTTTTTCCAAGCTTTTGCGCTTCTTTTAACGCTTTTTTTGACCAAGAACCTGTCATAACATAACTGCCGACACCATTTCCAAGGAAATTCATCGGAACCATCGTAAATTGTAGGCTCGCTCCTCCTTGAAGAAACAAAACATCATAATTGTCAGGGATGTTCAACAACTCTCTTAGCAACTCTTGCGCATGGTTATGCACGTCTTCATACTCTTTACTGCGGTGACTCATTTCCATCACTGACATGCCACTGTTTTTAAAATTGACGAGTTCACTTTGTGCTTGTTTTAACACGTCAAGGGGAAGTGCAGTCGGTCCCGCGTTAAAATTATAGCTTCTCTCCATTTTGTACACTCCTTAGATCGTGATTTTTATACTTTTTTCATATTTTAAAAAGAAGTTAGAGCAAATTAAAGCCTAATTCCGAACAAAATAACAAAAAAATATCTTTATGTTCATATTTTACCACTAGTCGAGTATAAAAAAAAGACTCCCGGATAGGGAGCAGACGGTTTCGTTTCTCGACTCACTCATCCTCTTATGACTTTTTCTATTCGAGTTACAAAATGGATGAGCACAAGCTTAGCAATTAACGATCCGTCTGACAGAACAGACTAATGTGATTAGTTTATACCGTCTGAAATATGATTTGCAATTTCATTCAATTGTTCTGGTGTATATTTATCATTATTCGTTTTCCAGATTGCACCGAAACCATCTTCATTTCCGTAGCGTGGCAAGAGATGGACGTGATAATGAAATACGGATTGCCCAGCTGGAGCCTCATTGTTATTAAGTAAGTTTAACCCGACGGGTTGAAACTGTTTTTTAATCGCTTTCGCAATCTTTGGAACTACTTGATAGACATGTTTTGCGGACGCTTCAGAAAGTTCGTACACATCTTTTTCGTGTTTTTTTGGAATGACAAGTGTGTGTCCTTCTGTCACTTGGCTAATATCAAGAAAAGCAAGAACATGCTCATCCTCATACACTTTCGCTGCTGGAATTTCCCCCGCCACAATTTTACAAAAAACGCAATTTTGATCGTGTATCAACCGTTATCATCCTTTCGGTTCATTTGTTTTATTTCTATTATAATGTATAAGCCAAGCCGTGCAAATGTAATAAAAAGACGTTAAACTAGATGTAATCTTAAAAAAGAAAGGACATTCGCGTTGGAAAAACTATTAGAGTTACGAGACGTAACGGGTGGCTATACGATGACTCGGCCCGTATTACATAACATTTCATTTAACGTTCATTCAGGTGAAATTGTTGGCCTTATCGGTTTAAATGGTGCAGGGAAAAGTACGACAATTAAGCATATACTTGGGTTAATGGAGCCGACATCTGGAACGATTACAATTCGGGGAAAGACATGTGTAGAAGCACCAGATGAATACAGAAGTCAGTTTACATATATCCCAGAAACCCCTCAATTGTATGAGGAATTAACACTATGGGAACATATGAAGTTGACAGCAATGGCTTATAGCGTGGATGAGGAAACATTTAATCGTCGAACAGAGAAACTATTACAAGAATTTCGGATGGAAAAGATGAAACATTGGTTTCCGAATGAATTTTCAAAAGGAATGCGGCAAAAAGTGATGATTATGTGCGCACTTTTAGTTGAACCGAATTTGTATGTCGTTGACGAACCGTTTGTTGGACTTGATCCGATCGCCATTCAATCATTTTTAAACTGGATGGTCGAGTTTAGGGAGCAAGGTGCAGGGATTCTCATGTCAACGCACATTTTAGCGACCGCAGAAAAATATTGTGACCGCATAATTATTCTTCATGAAGGAAAGATTGTTTTACAAGGGACGTTGAATGAGTTAAGGGAAAAAGCGAATATGTCGGCTGCAAGTCTTGATGACATTTATCTCGAAGTGGCGCAAGGAGCTTTTTCATGATGAACAGTCGCAAGCTATGGTATGAACGATTTCAAGCATTTTTGAATGTGTTTGTTCGTTATATGCGCCTTATTGCGAACAGCGGCCTGCTTTTTTCGTTTATTTTTTCGCTTATTTTTGGAAGTTACTATTATAGCTTGTTGATTAAGCAAATCCCTGAACCATTTCCCGTCTTAGTTTTGATTGCAGTCATTATGACGTTCGTGCTCACGAAAACAAACATACGGACATTTTTGAAACGGGCGGATCTTGTGTACTTACTTCCAGCAGAGGAACGAATGAAAGGATTTTTTACGTCAGCTCTTTGTTATAACATCATCTTACAAATGGTCGTTACGTTTCTGATTTCAATCATTTTAGCCCCTCTTTATGCTGTTCGAATGGACGATTCTTCATATCCATACACGATGATTATTTTGATTTTTATGCTTATTAAAGTGTGGAATGTATTCGTTCATTGGCATGCGTTAAAATTGAATTCTGACCGAGCGATTATGAGGGATACAGTGCTGCGAGTTTTTGCCACGTTGCTGCTCGTTTATTTAGTTTTAATCGGTGCTGACATCCGTTACATAGTAATTGTCGGTGGGATTATGATTGTTTTTTTATTTTACGTTTCAAAAACAATCGCTCAGGAACATCGTATAAAGTGGGAACGACTGCTCGAGCGAGAGGAAGAACTTGCGACTCGGTTTTATAAGTTTGTGAATGCGTTTGTTGATGTTCCAGCATTAACACAACGAGTAAAAACGAGAAGGTGGACACAGCTATTCACTTTGTTTTTGCGTCATGAGCCATCTTCTGTTCCATACGTACTCTATATCAACGCTTTTTTCCGTTCAAGACAATATTTCGGTATTTATATTCGCTTACTCGTGATCGGATTACTTGTACTCGCCTTTCTGCCTTATGAGTATGGAAAGCTGTTAGGTATGGTTCTCTTTTTGTACATGACGGCAGTTCAACTGAGCCCGCTTGTACGTCATTTTTCCGATCGTGACTTGCTTACGTTATATCCAATTGCTCAATATACGTACGTTCAAGCGTTTCAAAACGTAATTTTATCGTTGCTCATTATTGAAAGCTTGCTATTTGCGGTCATCATTTTCATTACTGGTGTGTCATTCGTACATGCTGTTCTTCTGTTTTTTGCAACGGTTTTCATGATATACCTTTATGTAAAGCAATCAATTAAAAAAGAGATGGGAACCGAATGATGATGGATTATGAGATGAAAGCACAAGCTGAATTCAAAGCTTGGGAACGAAAAATTTATAAAAAGAACCGTCTAATGAATCGATATATGAAATCAATCCAAACGAAAATAAATAATAAAATACCTGAGCGAATTCACGACATAATAACATCAAGTATGAAACAGATGGTGAAAGCCGTCCTATTAGGCTCAGAATACACGACCAATCCGCAGCCTCTTCTTGACATTTCGCTTGAAGAGCGAGAGCAAAAGGTAAAAGAAAAAATAAAAGTGTATCAACGAATGGCTTCGATCGAAGGGGCAGGAACCGGTGCAGGCGGTTTATTGCTAGGGGCTGTAGACTTTCCATTGCTCCTTAGCATTAAAATGAAATTTCTATTTGAAGTAGCAAGTTTATACGGATTCAATGTTAAAAACTACGGAGAGCGGGTGTATATTTTACTGCTTTTTCAACTCGCTTATTCGAGTGATAAAAAACGAATCGAAGTGTACGAAAAAGTGAAAAACTGGCGTGAAACGAGTTCGCTCTTACATACTGAACCATTCGATTGGCAAACGTGGCAGCAAGAGTACCGAGACCATATTGATCTCGTGAAGCTTTTGCAGCTTATTCCTGGATTTGGAGCGATTGTAGGTGCTTGGGCGAATTTTAAGTTATTAGATGAACTAGGTGAAACGGCTATTCAAGGCTATCGACTTAGAATTTTTAATAAATAAAAATAAAAAAGACAAGAGTTGACAATCTATGGTATAATTTTCACAGTTCCTTCGTCATCTCTATCAATAATTCTGACTAATTAGACAAAAGAGAATGTAAAGTCCCTAGTCCCTAATATTTATGCGAATTTAGTATTAGTAAATGATTGCAGTTCGACATGATTGTTATCAATAAAGGGGGACGGAGTATGTTATTATTGTCTGGCCTAAATGAGAGAGAAAGGTTTTTAATATTCCTTCTCTTTTTTATTCCGATTTTCTTAATTGGGCTCGTTTTTCTTTTTCAAAATCTATCGTCTCCGTTTTATGAACAAGAGAACTACATTATGATTCATTTTATGCTTGAAATAGTATGTGTAATCGTTTCGTTCATGATTGCTTTTCAAGCGTTGGTTATTTACCCTTATACATTTAGAAGAACTGGAATTTATATTGGCGCATTATTCCTTTCAATCGGAATATTAGGCTTTTTCCATATAATGGCGCTTATAGGAATGCCACATTTTATTATGGAAAGCTCGAACCATGTTTCGATGTGGTTTTGGATTGCTGCTAGAATAACACAAGCGGTTGGTTTATTTGTTATTTTGACTTTTCCGAAAACGGAATTAAAGCATTCACTATGGGAAAAACGTACATTTGTATATATAAGTTCTTTCGTCTATTCGCTTACGTGGATTGCATTTATTTATATATATTCTCCGCATTTGCCGATCCTCTATGTCGCCAATGTTGGGACGACGAGTTTAAACAATGGATTTGAATACTTAATGATGTTTTTATACGTTATAATGATCGTGTTATTCGTGAAAACTTATAATCGATTAGATAAATTTAGTTTAGCGATCGTGTTGTCGTTATTTTATTTAATCGTTTCCGGATGGATGTTTACGCACTATAATGATGTTCATGATATAAAAAATTTTGTTGGACATCTTTTAAAGGCATTTGGATTTCTATTTTTCGGTTATGCTTTATACATCACTTCTGTAAAACGTCCGTTTCAAATGCAAAGAGAGTTACAAATAAAGTTAAAACAGCATACTTTTTATGATGATGTGACAGGGCTGCCTAATTTTCGCCACTTCAACGATAAACTGGCGCAATTTATTCAACAGCGAAAATCGTTTGGAATTATTATGTTTGAAATTCACCAGTTACAAAAAATTAATAATTCTCTCGGTCAAGCATTGACGAATGAAATCTTAAAGTTAATCGCACAGCGCTTAGAACAGTCATTGTCGAATCAATATTTTTTAGCAAGAATGACAGGAGACTACATGGCTGTATTAATGCCAAATGCGAAAACTGAAAAAGAGTTACACGCCGTATGCAATCAAATTGGTATCATTTTTGACAAGCCTTTTAAAACGAGAAATTTAGAGTTGATGATTAATATTTCGGTAGGGATTACGATTTTTCCGATTGATGGAAACCAATCTGAACTGTTGCTTGATAATGCGAAAGCGGCGTTAGATGAAGCAAGGCTAAATGGAATCCCACATTTATTTTATAAGCCTGAAATGAGAAGTAAGCGTTACAATAAATTGTTGCTTGAAAATGACCTGCAAAAAGCATTAGAAAATAAAGAATTGTCACTTGTTTATCAGCCGAAAATCGAGTTAACAACTGGAAAAATTTATGGGTTTGAAGCGTTGTTACGTTGGAATCATCGTGAGCGAGGATTTATATCGCCGAGCGAATTCATTCCACTAGCTGAAGAAACGGGTCTTATCGTCCCAATTGGAGATTGGGTCATTCAAACTGCTTGTAAGCAACTAAAAGCTTGGCATAGCATAGATCCGTCATTAAAAATGGCAGTCAACTTTTCGTTTCGACAATTTTATCAGACAGACATAACTGAGAAAATTAAAAAAACATTAGAAGAGACAGAGTTACATTCCGATTATTTAGAACTTGAATTAACCGAAAGATTGGCGATTGAAATTGACGTATGGTACCGTCAAGAATTTTGTGTAAGTCGATAGGGCTCTCACTTGAACTGTCAATATAATGGTGCTTAAGCAACCTTAACAACTATACAAAAAATGTCAGAAGGT
>NZ_JBEUEL010000019.1:0-57030 GCF_041725775.1 Pueribacillus sp. YX66
ATATCGTTTCCTTTTTTGTTTCATAAACCTACCTTAACATATCCTTTCTTGCTGTCTAAAATCTTGGGTCCATTATATAAAGTATATTGGTTTACCACTACTTTTGATATTCTTGTCGTAACATTGAAACATTCATTCAAGAAAAGTCTACCAGCGATGTGGCTAGCGGTGATGCAAAAACCTGATTTCTGTAGATCAATGATTTTCGAGGAAACCGCATGAAAGTTATAGTGGATGAGTTATTTGAATTCATGATCTTGAAATTAATAGAAGATGGACATATTACTATGAAAAATTACTTTTTAGATGGTACAAAAATTGAAGCCAACGTCAATAAGTAAGTATTCTTTCGTATGGAAAAAATCAACGCTTTATTTTGAAGAGAAAATGAAAGAAAAGATAAAGAAACACTTCAACATATTCATGAGATCAAATAAGCGGAAGAGATTGAACTTAATGGCATGCTAACTGGAGAAGATGCCACACTTGAACAATTGGAGGAAGTGGCTCGTCAACTTGAAGAAAAAGTGGATTCGTTTATGGAAGAAATCGAAAAGACAAAAGAAGTATCGGTTCGGAAAGAATTACGGGCTAAGCGCAGTATGTTTAAAAAATAAATCAAGCTAATTCGTGAAAATTTCTTTCCACGCCTTCAAAAATACAAACAGCATCATGAGACGTTCGGAGACCGCAATAGTTTATCGAAAACGGATCATGATGCGACATTTACGAATGAAAGAAGACCACAAATGGCAATAGAAAATCAATTTATCTTTATTATACATTTCATCAACGATTAACAGATACACGCTGTTTTATCCCTCATCTTGAGAAGTCCGCGTCCGCTTTACCGAAGCCAAAAACAGTCATCGCTGACGCTGGAGACGGAAGCGAAGAAAATTACTTATTTGCGCTTGGTGACAAAAAAGAACCTTTATTTGATTTTGTCATTCCTTATGGAACGTACTTAAAAGAACACTTCAGGATTTGAACAAAATTATAAAATATACGAATGTGAAGACTTGTTCGGATTGCCCATTAAAAGCAAAGTGTACGATCGAAAGGCAATGTTTGAAAAAAATGAAAGCAAAAGTCAGGAAAGCCCTTGAATGTAAAGAAAACGTAAAAATCTACGCTCTACTAAAAATCGAGGTGGAGAGTGTTTTTGGTCACATCAAGGCCAATCGGTCGTTCCGCCGTTTTTCATTACGTGGTTTAGATAAAGTCCACGTAGAATTTGGAATTGTTGCAATGACCCACAACCTCCTGAAAGTGGCGGGGATCCGCCAGTTATTTTTAGGAGATGCACCAAAAAACACGAAATCAGGTGGAGGAAAACGAAAAACTATTTCCCTGCACCTGATTTATTTTAGGGACTTTTTAGACAGCCCCTTTTTCTTATCAAAAAAAGTAGAACCTTATTTTCGGAAGAACTATATGAAGAGCAAGTTAGCGATGTTAAGCGATGAATTTTATGTAAGTAAACAAGAATAAAACAAAAAACAATTTTTAGTTGTCGAAATCTAAAGAATGACATACTAGAAGGATTTGAAGTTAAAGATGATCAACTATAAGTATAGATTGCATAAATATTGAATTATAACAAAATTAAAAGAATTTGTAAATAAACAATTTTAAATTATGGAATCAGAACAGGGTACAAAAAATTATATTTAGAATTTTTAGAAAACTACTTCCATTATTGTAAATTATTGGATATAATATGAGTTGTAGGAGGTGGAATAATGTCAGTTTCTGATGTGAAAACTCAAATGAAGGGGCAGTATTGTAAACAGTTTGGGAAGGAGGTTTTAGTTACTCAGCTACCATTTCGTGTATTGAACTCAATATTTGAAATAGATGAAGATGTGCAACGAAAACTGGATATACGGCGGAGGAGTGAAATTCGTGAGTTTATTTTGAAGGCAGTTGAGGAAGAAACCTTTTATTTTTCACCGTTCGTGTTTTCAGCACGAGGAAACATTCAAGAAGGTGAAAAGAATACATGGGAAGTAAAAACGGGAGCGAAATTATACATATTAGACGGTCAACATCGAATGAAAGCAATGGCTTCAGCAATTGGACAACTTGAACGAAAAAAAGAACTACTTGAAGAACTAACTAATGATGCTATTGAAATAGAAAAAATACAGAGAAAAATTGATAGGTTAAAAAGTTTCCCGATAGCGATGCAAGTTTATCTTAATTTAAGCAAAGAAGAAGACCAGCAACTTTTTGCCGATATTAATAGTGAGCGTAAAGAAGCGCATTATGGTCTTATTATGCAGTATGATCAACGAGATCCCTATAATGAATTAACTCGAGCTGTGGCAAACGAATTAAATACTGAGTTAGAAATTGAAATGCAAAAATCAAGATTGACAGTTCAAAACTCATCGATTACATCGCTAACAATTATACGAAGATGCTTGCTTGCCTTGTTTGAAGGAATATTAACAGTAAAATCAGGAGAGCCTCGTTTTAAAAATTGTGAACCGGAAGAAGTTCCAATAATTGCAAAGGCTTTTTTAAAGTCATGGCTTGAAATTTTCCCGCGAAAAATGCATGATCGAACTCAATTTGTATGTGGGTTGACTGGTCCTCAAGTAGCGTTAGCTTATACAGTTTATCAATTAACAAAGAATCAGAATATGCCATACGACTTTGCAATTAATCAACTCAAAAAAATCAGTGATACATGTAGCTGGAGGCATGACGATCCTCTCTTTCGAGACTTCTACGAACCTGCTTCAAGACGAATGAAAAGACATTCTAGTACGACTGCAATTAAAAAATTATCTTCTATTTTTATAAAGTTGATTAATGAAGAGAACAAGGATGTGTTAGCAAATGACTAATATGACAACACAAAATCGACAACGAATGTATGTTTATTCGATTCGTGAATTAATTGATATGATGAATAACAACTTTGTTCAAATACGTGAAGTTAGTCAACCTCAAGTAAGAGAGATAAGAAATTATTTATTAGAAAATGCAATGTCTAGACATATTTATTTCCCGCCTTTAGTGGCTAGTGTTGATAAATTGAATAGTGAAAAACCAATGAAGTTGAAAATCATTGATGGGAATAAGCGGATTCAGGCATTGTTTCAGCTTCCTAAACTAATCGATCAGCAGTTAAAAAATAGCGATGACGAAATGGAAAAAGCTGTTACAATCGACTATTTATTAAACGAAACTTCATTCGCAATCCAGGTAATTGAAGGATTGTCTCAAGCCGAATGTGATCAACTATACATTGATTTTAATACTCGTGGAAAAAAAGTATCGCTATCAAAGCGAATTGCATATGATTCTAGAAATGAAATTAACCAAATTACTAATCTAGTACTAGTGCAAAACATTGAACTGAAAAATGCTGGTATTGAACTTGAAAAACAAGCGATGATAAAGCCTGCAAATAAAAAAATGTTATCTCTGTCACAACTAAGACAATTAGTCGCTGTTTTTATAACCGGAGACTACAATACTGAAATCAAAGCAATAGAGTTGAAAGGGGAGTTAAGCAAACAAGAATATGTGAACTTAATGAACCTATGGTTTGATAAGTTGTTTCAATTACATCCGAGTCAATCTATTGGTAATTATGAACAAACGATGTTAGCTAGTTTTCCGATGTTGCTAGCTATTGCTTGTTACGTTAATAAAAATGTTATTTATAAAGGTTTAAACGAAAGGAAAAAAGTTATAATGGAAAGAATGGAACGACTTATTAATGTAAATTGGGAGCCAAAAAGTGAGGCATGGTCTCAGTTTAAAGGGCGAAGGGATAAAAATAATTTTTTTTATTTTGCAAAAGATCGGAAAACAATTAACGAATTAGTTGAGTGGTTGGAAAGGGGGTGAGTTTCATGTGAAAGTTGTATAAGTACATAACCCTTAGGTATTAATGTCATTGCAGAGACGCACCTAAGGGTTATGTGTGAGTTGGGTATACCAACTAATGTTAGTATACCCTTTTTTTTAAACCAAGAAAATGTTTAATTACTATGAAAGAGGGAATAACATGAAAATTAGTAAAGATTACATTACAACATCTGAGACTATGGCACTTTTGCCATACTTAAATCAATACGGTGAAGAATGGTCATTTGCATTAGAAGTTAATCGCACTTTACTTATACAAAAAAAATCAAAGGCAATATTGAATGATAGTTGCAAGTTTTTTGGTTCCAGCTACGAAGGAAGAATTGACGGTACAAGAGCGATAATGAACAGAGGGAAAATGTATCCAATAGCTATAAGTGTACCGCTTGATATGTATATGTTTCCACTCTCTTCTCCAGAAAGATATACATGTGTTTGGCTGTCTTATGTACATATTTTTGAAATTGAAGCTCATGGGCCACATCAAGCTAAAATAACATTTGTTAATGGGCAAAAAATAATTGTCAATAAAAACAAAAGTTTAGTTGATTTAAAAAAGTATAAAACTGGAGAGTTGAGATATCAGTTGCAAATACGCTCACAACTTGAGATAGCTGAGCCTGTAACAACTTATCAAGTACAACATGAAACGGACTTATGGGATTTGATCATCGATGAAAAGAGAAGAACATATGTTAAAATGAGAAGAATCATTCAAACGAATTAGGGAATGTCTTTAATCAATGATGTGGATTATAATGAAGTATAATGGGTCGTGATCCATAAATAATGTTAAGTTTCATGTTCGTGTTTCTGAGAGATTACAATAGCATTGATTGAGGAGTTCAAGTATGGAAAGAAATACAGAGAAAAGCAATTATGAATTTTTAGCCGAGGATCCGAATGTCCGTGTGATGCCGATAATGTTATCACTCATTATCGGTGCTTTTTTTGCGATTTTAAACGAAACGCTTTTAAATATTGCGCTTATCCGTTTAATGGAACATTTTAATGTATCCGTAACGACAGTACAATGGATGGTTACTGGGTTTATGCTCATTATGGGGATTGTCATTCCGATATCTGCTCCTTTGCTGCAATGGTTTACGACGAGGCAGTTATTTTTGGCTACGATGCTCATCTTTACAATAGGAACGACCATTTGTGCATTGGCGCCAACTTTTTCAGTGTTGTTGTTTGGTCGCTTACTACAAGCGGTCGGTTCAGGACTTTTAGTTCCGATTATTTTTAATACTTTTCTATTGCTTTATCCACCACACCGTCGTGGAGCGATTATGGGGATTATTGGGTTAGTTTTTATGTTTGCACCGGCAATCGGTCCGACATTATCTGGTGTCATTGTTGAACATTTAGGCTGGCGATATTTATTTATTATTGTGATTCCGTTTACGTTGTTTTCAATTGTATTTGCATTTAAATATCTTATTAATGTTTCAGAAATAACTAAACCGAAGGTTGATGTTTTCTCAATCTTACTGTCAACTGTTGGTTTTGGCGGAATTGTATTTGGGTTTAGTTCCGCTGGATCTGAAGATAATAATTTTTTAAGCCCGATCGTGTATTTACCGATTTTAATCGGAGCTATATCCCTCTTTATTTTTACAATGCGGCAATTGCGGTTAGAAGAGCCGTTAATGGATTTAAAAGTTTTTCGCTATCCAATGTTTACGCATGCGGTTATTTTATTTCTAATCGTTATGATGGGGATGTTTTCGTCTGAAATTATTTTACCGATATATATGCAAGGGGCATTAGCACTCGCGGCTGCGACAGCAGGGCTCGTGTTACTGCCGGGAAGTTTGCTTAACGGCTTAATGTCTCCGATTATGGGAAGACTGTTTGATAAGTATGGTCCTCGTAAACTTTTAATTCCAGGTTCCTTTGTGTTGTGTGTTACGATGTTTATACTTACACGACTTGACTTAAATACACCTGTTTGGTTGATTGTTGTTTGTTATGTATTGTTAATGTTGTCTGTTTCGGCGATTATGATGCCAGCTGAAACGAACGGTTTGAATGAGTTGCCGAAGCGACTGTATCCCCATGGAACAGCGGTTATGACGACACTTCAACCTGTTGCGGGAGCAATTGGGGTTTCTGTATTTATTAGTTTAATGAATATGAGACAAAGCCGCTTTTTACAAAATGCGTCCAATCCGAACGATGATTTAACGATAAAACAATCGCTCGTCGCTGGTGTCGAGTTTGTGTATTTTGTTGCGTTCGTAACAGCGGTCATTGGTTTCATCCTTTCTTTGTTCGTCTATCGTGCGGTACCAGAAGATGTGAAAAGTAGAGAGGATGTGCCTTCGGAATAAGAGGTCTTATTGATAGGCAAACTAATACAGAGGTGACTACGAACGTGAAAAAACATTTTACTGTATTCGTTTTTATTATTCTTTTAGTGAACATGATCGAATTCCCTCTTCAAGCAAAAGAATGCCCAAATTCAGAACAATTAGTGGAGGCTAGTCTCAATGAACGTGATGATTTATTACGTGCATTAGGTACCATTGTTCCTAATCAATACGCAGGAGAGCAATTTTCAGATTGGGAAATTGTTTCGGCTACACCATTTCCAATGACAGTTGGTAAACAAGATGAACAGGCATACTTTGAAATTGCAAACAATTTCTGTGGAGGGAACGTTGCCGAAAAGTCTTGGCTCGTACGCTTACATTTTCCAAAATTGAAAGAAGTAAGTGCGAGCTTGACAGAAGGTCAGCTTTTTGTTGCTAAAAGTAAAGAAGTCGGTTGGTTTGTTTGGTATCAATATCATTAAAAAAAAGAAGGCGAACACAAAAAGTGTAAGCCTTTCTTTATTTACATTGGCAGATTTTCATCATTTGTAAGTTGTGCATAATCATATGTGAGAAATTCGTTTTTTCATGTGATTTCATCCCCTGTCATTAGCTACTGTTATAGGTGAAAATTCTATAATGTCGATTTTGAATGGAACGTAAAGGTGTTTTTTAATTTTTACACATAATAACCGTTCAAATGTTCGTTTCCTACATAAGTATGCTATTATTGTGACAGTGAAGAGTGACTCATCTGGAGTGTTACATATCATGAAAAAGAATATGTTTGGCGTTGCGTTTACGCTTTCGGCTATTTCTTATGTACTTACTCATTTCTTACATTTGTTATTGAACGCGTCTTTTTTATTACATTTCCTGTCGATTAGTGGTTTGTCTGCTTTATTATTTGCGCTTATGTATCTCGAGAAAAGAGAAATGTTTTTGCCATTATTTTTAATTTTATTCGCCATGACAATTAGTTTTTTTGATGATGAAATTTCATTAGCATTTGTTTTCTGGGATGGGGCAGCAACGATGCGAGCTCTCATTTCAGTGTTGCTCGTCATTCCGATAGTTGGGTGGGTGCTGAAACAAGAGAATTATGTGCGTGATACGATTATTTTACTGAAAAATCAGTTGAAAAATAGTAAAATTCTCTATTTTGTCATCGTTTGGCTCACACAGCTTATTTCTTTTTTTCTTAATTTTGGTGCACTAGCAGTTGTCTATCAGATCATACAGTCTTTTTTTTCAAAGCAAAATAGTGAGGCATGGCAACGATTTAAATCAACTGCAGTTTTACGTGGCTTTTCGTTTTCAACGATTTGGGTTATTAGTATTCCGAGCTTTGCGTACAGCGTTGAAACGATGGACGCCTCACTTACTCAAGCGTTAGTGCAAGGCTTTACAGTCGCAATCACAGGAAGTATAATTGCCATATTATTTTTGCATCGCTTTGAGAAAAAGCACCAGTTTTCATTTTCAAAAGACATTAGAAGTGCGATTTCAGAAGCGGTTCGTGACACGTCAGAAAATGAAAACGTGCATCGTAACCCCATCGAATTTCTTTTTTTATTTGTTTCTTTACTCGCGCTTACACTTTTTGTAAATTCACTTGTTGATGTAGGGTTGTTAACGGTTATTCCTGTTGTTGTTGTCGTCTGGGCAGTTGCTTATTTTATTTTGAAAAGAAAGCCAAAGAAGTTTTTACAGGAAGGAAAAACATATGTACAAAAAGGGATTGCACCGAGAGCTCGTGAAATTTCACTTCTTTTTGCGGCTGGTCTTTTTATTACGTCATTAACGTCGTCAGGTTTATCTGAGATGCTGATGAACGGACTATATAAATGGACTGAAACGATTCCAGGGATGAACTTTCTTTGGGTATTACCGCTCATTGTATTGTTGTTCGGATTTTTCGGACTTGGTCCGCTTACTGTAATGGTTTTAATTGCAGGGATTGTAAAAAGTATTCATTTGCCGTACCCTCCTGAATTGATTGTGTTAGCGATGACACTAGGTAGCTCACTTAGTATACTTATTTCACCGCTCGTCATCCCTGTACTTTTTTTAAGCAGTGTGAACGGTAGTAGTCCAGTTCAAAATAGTGTAAAGCAAAATTGGAAGTTTGCGATTGTTTTATATTTTGTCGTGGAGCTCTATATACAGCTGCGCATTTTATAGCTTGACATTGTCGGATTGATTCTTTAAAGTTTAAATCGTAATGATTACGATTTGGGGGAGAAACAAATGAGGGGTTTACGCTATTGTGCAGCTACTATAATTTTAATTTTAATAATATTGTTAGCAAGCTGTAATCTAGATAATCATGATAGTGTTGCAGAGAAAGAAAATATAACAGTTATAACATCGTTTTATACGATGTATGAATTTACGAAGCAGATTGCACAAGATCAAGTAGATGTACAAATGCTAATTCCTCCTCATGTAACACCACATGATTGGGACCCTGCACCTAAGGATATTAGAGCAGTTCAAGATGCTGATTTATTCGTATATAGCAGTGAACATTTTGAAACTTGGGTACCGAATATTGATAAAAGCTTAAATAATAGTAAAACACGTTTTGTTCATGCTAGTGAAGGGATTTCTTTATTGCATGGAGACGAGACAGACGGACATCATGAACATAATCACGATCATGCAATTGACCCGCACGTTTGGCTGAGCCCTGTATTAGCTCAAAAGCAAGTTGAAAATATTGCTAAAGCCTTAATTGAAATCGATCCTAACAATGAACCATTTTATGCAGAACATCGTGATCGGTATCTCGAGCAATTGCAGAAATTGGATGAAGAGTACCGTGAAACGTTAAGGCGTGTGACGAAAAAAGAATTTATCACTCAGCACTCAGCGTTTGGTTATTTAGCAAATGAGTATGGGTTAACAGAAATCCCAATTGCGGGATTATCCCCTTCTCTTGAACCGAGTGCGTCTCAACTCGCTGAATTGAAAAAAATTGCTCATGATCATGAGATCACAACCATTTTCTTTGAAGATCTATCTAATCCGAAAACAGCTCAAACGTTAGCAAATGAAATTGGCGCTGAAGTGGATGTTCTAAGTTCACTAGAAGGTTTAACGAAAGAGCAACAAGATAAAGAGCATACGTATATCGATATAATGAGGCTCAATTTAAAAGCACTTGAAAAGTCACTAAAGTAAAGAGTGTGTGCATAGATTTGCGCACGCTTTTTGCCGTTGAAAGGTGGTTTACGTTGAAATGAGATTAGTTACGTTAGAAAATATCGTATTCGGTTATGCTGAAGAACCTACATTAAACGATATTTCATTAACAATAAATAGTGGTGAATTCGTCGGAATTGTCGGTCCGAACGGTGCGTCTAAATCAACATTGCTAAAGCTCATACTCGGCCTACTAAAGCCGTGGGAAGGCAGAGTAAAACTTAGTAAGAAAAATTGTGAAGGGAAAAAGTTGACGATCGGATACGTTCCTCAACAAATTGCATCATTTAACGCCGGATTTCCGAGTACAGTATTAGAACTTGTCCGTTCGGGGAGATATACAAAAGGAAAATGGTTAAAACGATTAACAGAAAAAGATGAACAAATAGTTAAAAATGCTCTTCATATGGTTGGGATGTGGGATTATCGCCATAAAAAAATCGGGGAACTATCTGGCGGACAAAAGCAAAAAATTGTCATTGCACGAGTTCTTGCTGCGAACCCTGATTTGCTCGTTCTTGATGAACCGACGACGGGAATGGACTACGATAGTAGAAAAGGATTTTACGAGTTTATGTCACATCAAGTTAAAGAGCATAATCGGACTGTCGTAATGGTGACTCACGAACAAGCAGAAGTGCAAGATTACTTCGATAAAATAATTATGTTGGAAGAAGGGGAACAAGGCGGATGGAAATGTTTGACCTTGAATTCATGCGACGGGCATTTTGGGCCGGTGGATTAATCGCAATACTTGCACCTATACTAGGTGTATTTCTCGTCTTACGAAGACAAGCGTTAATGGCCGATACGCTTTCACATATTTCGCTTGCTGGGGTGGCAATCGGTTTTTTTACTCATTCGAATGTTGCGCTATCAAGTGCGCTTGTCGTCGTCATCGGAGCGATCGGGATTGAATATATGCGTCGTGCATATCGCACGTATTCTGAAGTATCGATTGCGATTTTAATGGCGGCTGGTCTAGCTTTTGCTTTATTTTTAATGAGTCTTTCCGAAGGTGGGATGACGGTTAATATTGAACAATATTTGTTTGGCTCAATAATTACAATTAGCAATACGCAAGTGTATTTATTATTAAGTGTAACGATAATTTTTTATCTCTATTTGTTTTTTTATAGACGACAGCTTTATTTGCTAACGTTTGATGAAGACACTGCTTTTACGAGCGGTGTTCATACGAATTTACTATCATTATCATTTAGTATTTTAACAGGGCTTGCAATTGCTGTTATCATTCCAGCCATTGGAGTATTGCTCGTATCCGCGTTGCTCGTTTTACCTGCCGCTTTTGCAATTAAAATCGCAAAGGGGTTTCGCATGGTTTTTATTAGTGCGATTATCGTTGCGTTGTTCGGTACGTATACAGGATTATACTCATCTTATGCTTTCGGAACACCACCTGGAGCGACAATAACGTTAATTTTAGTCATTATTTTAATGATTGGTTTTCTCATTCGTAAAACATTAATGAGTGTAAAACGTAAACTAAAGCAAGTTCATCGTTAAAACTCCTCTTCAATTCATGCGAGGAGTTTGCTCTTTGTTCTTGCGAAATAAATAATAGGAAACAGTGACACTAGAAAGTAGCATGAAGATAAGAAAGAAAAGGAATGTATTTGTATATTTTTCATAAGCCAAATGCTCTTGCCTCGTAATAAACAAGCCAGCAAATGAAACGCCAAACCCTACACCGAAAAGTGTCGACAACTGATGAAGACCTAGCCCTGAGCCGATTTGCTCTGCCGGTAAAATTCGTGATAATTCATTGGAAATACTCGTTGTTAACGTAAAGAATCCGACACTCATTACAATATAGATGAGCAAAATTGCTACTGATCCATAATCAAGTAATAAGAAAAATAAAAGCGTAGATACAGTGAGAAATGTATTGCCGACAATCATTGTCAGATTATTACCGAATCGATCGATGATCCGGCCTACGAAGAGAGCAGAAGCAGCTGATATTAATGCACCAGGAAAGATGATAAATCCAATTTCAAGTGATTGCTTGTCATATAGTTCAGCTAATAATAAAGGAAGGGAAAATAATGCAGCAAAGTGAGTAGAAAATGCTGCAAACCCAACAAAAATGATGCTAGCGTATAAACGATTGCTAAGAAGTTCAGGTTGTATAAACGGAGTTTTCGTACGTCTTAAATGAATGACACAGAGGCTAATTGTAGCAAACATCATGACAAGAAACACTAGGTGCAACGTTGTCATAAATAAAAGTACTGAAGTTGCAGATAGAGCGATCAATAAACAGCCAATATAATCAAATTTTCCTTTATTAAACTGCTCAGCAGGCAAATATTTGTAAAAGAAAGGCAAGAGAAGTAAAACGAAGCCGGTTAATATAAATAAAAAATTCCAGTTAAACGTATGTGCAATGAGTCCTCCAACAATCGGACCAACTCCAAAAGCAAGTGATGCGGCTAAAGAAATCGAAGCCATTGCCCTTCCTCTGCGAGAAATAGGAATGTATCGTGCTGCCATTACAATTCCGAGAGCCTGCGATGCACCTGAACCTAAAGCTTGAACTAAACGCGCGGAAATTAAAATAGAAAATGTTTGTGCAAAAAAACCAACAAGCGATGCGATTCCAAACATAAACATACTGATAATTAATAAAGTTTTAATCGGAACAAAATCAGATAAACGACTCATCGTTACAGTAGAGACTGCTAAAAATAAAGAGTATCCAGTAACGATCCATGAACCATGTGCAGCCGATATATTCAAATCAGCTATGACTGTAGGAAGAACGACATTGAACATAGACGTGTTCATTAAAACAATCCAGACCATAATACTCCAAAGAGGAATAACAATACGTTCTTTAAACATATGTAGCTTAATTTGTTCATTGTAAGTTTCGGGTTGCATAATCGTTGTTCGCCCTTTCTTCAAGAGGATGTTCAAAAAGGTATAGATAATCCACTTGTACATCTTTTCGTAACAGTTAAAAAACTTGCTCATGTAGTAGAACATTATTGTAAGGGTTGCACATTTTTATTCTGTCTTTGAACAGACTTGTCACTGTGACCTTCGAAACCGCTTTTTCAGTGTAAGGCAGCATAGAGGTTCAAGACCGACCTTTTTGAATACGTACTTAAAGTTCTCAATATTCTAATAAAAAGACGTAAAAAAGAATCCGAGTTACAAATACTCGGAACAGTAAGCATTATTCTGCGTTGTTAAAAACTTTTTCAATTTTTGGTAAAATGTCATTCCAATCAGCATCGAACGTCTTATTGACTGTAACAAAATCTTGGTAGCCAAAAACGTTGTCGACACCTTCGATTTTAAGTAAAGCATTAGCAAGTGGATGATCAGGATTATCGTCTTTTTTGAAAGAATGACTTTTTGTACCTTCAAAAATCACTTTTGTCGCTGTTATTTTTAATGCATTAGGATTTGGTGTTTGATCGATTCGAAATGAAATTGCCATTTTATAAAACCCCCATTCAATAACTCTTGACCTAATCGTATCACATTTGAACAGAAAAGAAAGTGTAATGGATTAGAAGTTAAAACAATAACGATCCGACACGATTTCATAAAAACCGAGTGAATTATACAAGTGCTTCGTTACGGAATTATTAATCCCCGTTTCTAATTCGATTCCACGTATATTTTCTTTTTCTGACCAGCGAATTAAATGAAGGAGCATTTTTTTTGCAATTCCGCGGTTTCGGTAATCACTATGGACGAAAAGATCATTGAGCCAAACGTAATAACCACCCATTTTTAAACTAATGCCGACATTAAAAAAAGCAACTCCTAAAATTTCATCGTTTTCTTCCGCAACGATAATATGCGCGGGAGATTTTTCGTGGAGTGCAAGTTTTATTCCGTTCAATAAAAGATTGTAAGCTTCTTCTGTATCATGTCGCGTCATTTGCTGCATGAGCAATGATACGATTTTTTCAATAAGCTCAACTTCAGCATGATTTGGCACTTTATATACTTTCATAAAATCCCCCTTACCAAGAAATCCTCATGTCTCTATTATAACGAAGAATTACAGTAAAAAGTATAAAAAGTATTTTCTCTATTGTCGAAATTTCAAACGAACTGGATTTAATTTTTCGTCATATTTTTTAGTTAAATTGTACTCTTACTGAAACATTTTAGTAATCTTTTACGTCTAATATAGTGAGTACGTACAAAAAACGATGATTTTAAGGTGATAAACATGCCCACACTCGTCTGTTTTGGTGATCGAATCCCAGCAATTAAAAATGAAAATCAGTCCTTCGTTTCGGCTGCAATTCGTGAACAAATGACATCATGGGTCGTTATTGATTCTACGGTGTATGGTCGCTCTTCTCGAGAAGGGATGACTCGGTTTCAAGATGACGTTTTAATGTACAATCCGGATTTAGTAACAATCATGTTTGGCATGCATGACGCAAGTACAACGAATTTCGTACCCATCCAAGAATATAAAGCAAATTTGCGGTACATGGTAAACAAGTTGTCACCGAAGAAAACAATATTAGTCAGTCCTGTACCGCTAATATATGAAAAACAAATGGGCATGAACGCACTTATAAGAACATATGTTAAAGAAATGGAAAATGTTGCGCATGACACAGGAACACGGTATGTGAACCTTTGGCAACATGCATTTTCCGAAAGCGTTGAACAGAATGAACTTCATCACATTCTTGAAAAAAAACTGATCCATCAATTACTTGAAAAAGAAGAAATAAAAGAAACGAAAAAAAATTTACTTCAAAAGTTTAATTTAGGAATTTCTAGGGTATTGTAACTATAACGTGAAAGAATCCGTCCTATTCGAGGATGGATTTTTACATTTCATTGATTTCTCCTTAAACGCAAAAAAGTGTATCATTAAAATAAAAAAAGGAGTAGTCAATTGATTCAGATTAATCATGGATTCTCTAGAAATATCCCTTATTTACACGTTGTCCATCGTGATATCGAGAATGAAACATTGCCAGTCATTATATTTGTTCATGGTTTTACGAGTGCGAAAGAACATAACTTGCATTACGCTTTCTATTTAGCGATGCGTGGATTCCGTGTCATCTTGCCAGAGGCTTTTTTACATGGTGAAAGGTACGCGAATGTAACGGATGCTGAATTGGAGCTTTCATTTTGGGAAATAGTAACGCTAACGATTCATGAACTTGAATATTTTGTTGATGATTTTTCTACTGAAAAATTAATTGATGTTAATCGGATTGGTGTTGTTGGTACATCAATGGGCGGTATTATAACGCTCGGAGCATTGACCCAATACGATTGGATTAAAGTTGCAGCTTCATTAATGGGGACACCTGCATATGTTTCTATGGCAAAATCACAAATCAACGCACTTAGAAAAACCGGTCAGAAACTTCCTTTTACTGAAGTGGAAGAGGATGAGATGTATTCGAACCTAGAAAAGTATGATTTAAGTCTCAAACCAGAATTGCTTAAGGAACGGCCATTATTATTTTGGCATAGCGAAACAGATGATGTTGTTCCATTCGAACCGACATATAAGTTTTTTCTAAAAGCAAAGTCATATTATACAAATAAACCAAAAAATATAAAGTTTATTCACGACGAAACGAACGGTCATAAAGTTTCGCGAAAAGGAGTCCTTGAAACAGTTAGATGGTTTGAAGCGTTTCTATAAAAATAACTGAGTAAAAAAATTGCTAAACATAAACGATTTATTGTATAATGAAAGAATAATTCAATGAAACTTTATTACTCTTTTATTTTTTTATGATAATAATGGAGTGGATATTAGAATCATTGAGTGAAATCACTTTTTTATTGAGGTGGTAATGTAAATACAAAATTAAGGTGGGGATATTATTGCAAACAGTGAATGTTACGAATTCAAATCAAGAGTCATTAAATCCGTATGAAATCGTACAAAAGCAAATTGATACAGCTGCGAAACTGCTGCACCTTCCACAAAACATCGTTGAAATTTTAAAAAGACCAAAACGAGTGTTAACCGTGAATTATCCTGTTAAGCTCGATGATGGTACGATTGAAGTTTTTGAAGGTTATCGTTCACAACATAACGATGCATTAGGTCCGACAAAAGGTGGGATTCGCTTTCATCCTGACGTTACATTAGATGAGGTTAAAGCGTTATCGATGTGGATGACATTTAAGTGTGGTGTTGTTGGTCTTCCTTACGGTGGTGGAAAAGGTGGAGTCATTGCTGATCCACGTAATTATAGTCATGCCGAAAAAGAACGAATGAGCCGTGGATTTATGGAAGCAATTGCAGATTTTGTCGGTCCAGATAAAGACATTCCTGCACCAGATGTTTACACGAATGCTGAAGTGATGGGATGGATGATGGATACGTATAGCAGATTGAACGGTAAGTATAGTCCAGCTGTCATTACGGGTAAACCGTTAAGTATTGGCGGTTCAAAAGGGCGTAGTGAAGCAACAGCAAGAGGGTGTGTCATAACAATTCAGAAGGCATTGCAAGAACTAGGTTTACCACTAGAAAGTGCGACTGTAGCGATTCAAGGATTTGGAAACGCGGGGCGTGTCGCCGCTAGATTGTTATCTGACCTTGGTTGCAAAATTGTTGCAATTAGCGATTCTCAAGGTGGAATTTACGACTCAAATGGTTTACATGTCGGTGAAGTTATCGAATGTAAAAACGAAGGCTGTATCGTAGACTATCCAAACGCAGAAACGTATATTACGAGTGAAGAATTATTAGAATTAGACGTGGATGTTCTTATTCCAGCTGCTTTAGAAAATGTGATTACGTCCCAAAATGCTGAGCGAATTCAAGCTAAAGTAATTGCAGAAGCTGCAAACGGTCCATGTACACCTGATGCAGACGAAATTTTAAATACTAAAGGCACTCTTGTCATTCCTGATATTTTAGCGAATTCGGGTGGCGTTACAGTTTCTTACTTTGAATGGGTCCAAAACTTATCACATTATTACTGGACGGAAAAAGAAGTAAACGATCGTCTGTATGAAAAAATGGTAACAGCCTATGATGAAGTCCGTACTATGTCAGAACAATATTCTGTCGAGAGACGGACAGGAGCATTTATGGTGTCTTTATTAAAAATTGCAGAGGCGATGGAAGCAAGAGGTTGGGTATAACCTTTGTTTCCTTATTACCCATTTTTAAGTTTCATTTTCCTTTTGCTATGCTTGGCGAGCAATTGATGCGGTTCGTTTTCAATCATCGGGCAGATTCGATATACTTAAGTTAAAGAATAGTGAAAGGAGAATTGAAATGGATGCTGAAATGAAAGATAAGCTGATGAAAGCTTTAGAAAATGTGATTGACCCAGAACTTGGGATTGATATTGTTAATCTTGGATTAGTCTATGATGTAGAGTTAAATGAGAACGGTGAAGCGCTTGTTACGATGACACTCACTTCGATGGGGTGTCCGCTTGCAGGTGTTATTTCTCAAGAAGTAAAAGCAGCACTCTCCGAAATTCCGGAAGTGCAAGATGCGGAAGTGAACATCGTCTGGTCACCTCCTTGGGATAAAGATAAAATGTCTCGAATGGCAAAAATTGCTTTAGGAATTCAATAAAAACGAAGGACCACTTGTTTGTTTTCAAGTGGTCTTTTTAATTCCGCTTAGTTAAAAACTAAGCAATCCTTTTATAAGAACAGTGTTAAAAAAGTAATCTGAAACCTGGACTACTTTACAAGTTTTTCCTTCGATTTTTTTAAAGACAGCCCCTTTTATTCTTCAACAATAAGTGTAGCAATCATATCATGATGTCCCGTTCCACAAATGATGTTACAGACAATTGTGTATTCACCTGGTTCAAGTGTAGTTGTATACGAGCCATCCCCTTCAATTGATATATCAGTTCCTTTCACTTCAATACCATGAAAACCTTCTTTGTTTTTTAAGTTTATCGTAACTTCACCAGCAGGAACAACATATGCATTTTCATTAAACGACCAGTTTTCAGCGATAACATCAATTATCTGACCGTGTGTTGTCGATTGTTTCTCAATTGGAACCACATTTTTCTTCTCCCCAGCACACGAGGTGAGGAGAAGAACGAAAAGAAGCATGACTGCTTTTTTCATAATTTACCTCCTCTTTACTAACATAGCAGTATGCTTGAGCATATATCCTGTATTTTATAGTAAAAGAGGCGAGAGAATGGTTTAAGAAATTACGAAACGATGACTTTTTATTGACGATTATTGTTGCTTTTCTTTTTTCGAAACTTCTGCCAAATCATCACCTACTGATTTTTCCCAAAGATTGACTCCTGACATATAAGCAGCTCTACCAATTAAATGCCCACTAATGGGTGCAGTAATAAATAAGAAAGCAATTCCTAACAGTATACTTGAATTGAAATGGCCTTCAACAAGCCAAAAATAAAGAAAAATTCCTAACAAAATAGACAGCACACCGAGTGTTGAGCTTTTAGAAGCCGCGTGTAATCGTGAGTACACATCTGGAAAGCGATTGAGACCGATTGCTGCGACAACGCTAAAAAGGACACCAGCGGAAATGAGGAAAACGACGAGTGCGTTAATGATTGTTGTTGTCATCACGTTCAAAAATTTCTCCTCTCTCGATAAATTTCGATAAAGCAACGGTTCCGATAAAAGCGAGTATACTTAAAAGCAATATAATTTCTAGGAAAAATTCAGTTTCCATAACGACCGAAAGCAAGGATATGATTGAAATTAACGCAATTCCCATGGCGTCTAAGGCGACGACACGGTCGGGAACAGTCGGTCCTTTAATGACACGGTAAACAAGCGCTAACATCGCTAAGCTAACAGCAATAAGTGCACACCAGAAAAACATCATCATGGCCGACTCACCTCAATAATCGCTTTTTCAAACGATGTTTTTATTGATTTGATAGTTTCATCAACATCATCAACATGGAGCGCATGGATATAGAGTGTTTTTTGATCATCAGAAATATTTAGCACGAGTGTGCCTGGTGTCAGTGTAATGAGACTTGAAAGCAATGTAATTTCCCAATCATCTTTTAACTCAGTTTTCAGTGCGAAAATCGCCGGCTTAATATCCATCCGTGGTCGAATAACAGCTAAGAGTACTTGAATATTTGACATGATTAACTCTCGAACAAAAATAAAAAACAAAACGATGAGAGCCCATACCCGTTCAATGTAGAGCCGACTGGTAAAAAAACGACGCATAATTAATAGAACGCCTAGTCCTAATAGATAACCGATTATAAAAGTAGAAGGGGTATAAGATACTTTTAAAAACATCCATATACAAGCGAGAATAAAGTTTAATAAGATTTGTAACGCCATTTTATCTACTCCTTTAAGACCGCATCAATATAAATTGACGGATTTTGGAGAATATTTGTCGCCTCGGTCATGTAAGGGTACAGCCATTCAGTGCCAATTCCGTAAAAGATTGAAATTCCGACGAGTAGAGCAGCAGGCATGAACAATTGTTTGTATTGAACGTTTGCAATTTGCTTTGTTTCAATCGGTTCTCCCCAAAACGCATAAATAAAAATGCGAATGGCTGACAAGAGAACGAGTAAACTCGTTGCAAGCACAATGATACTTCCCCAAAAGTGTTCACCTTCAAAGCCTGATTGTACGATGAGTAGTTTTCCAACAAATCCGCTTAACGGCGGGATACCAGCCAAACCAAATACAGCAATTAAGTAAAACCACCCGAAAACTGGTTTCGTTTTCATTAAGCCACCCATTTTGCGCAAATCTGTTGTACCAAAAAGTACGATAAGCAAACCGATAAGGAAAAACAAGGCTGCTTTAATTAACATATCGTGAAGAAGGTAGTAAAGAGCCCCTTGTAATCCAGACTCATTTAACTGTGAAGCACCGAATAAAATAACGCCAACTGCAATGACAATATTGTAGATCATAATCTTTTTTACATCGAAATAAGCAAGGGCGCCAATACATCCAATAACAATTGTAGCAATGGAGAGATAGGCTAAAATTTCATGTGTAAACCCGATGTCCATTGTAAAGAAAAGCGTATAGCTTCGAATGATGGCATACACTCCAACTTTTGTTAGCAACGCGCCAAACAAAGCTAAAATTGGCATTGGAGGTGCTGAATATGAGCCAGGCAACCAAAAATACAATGGGAAAATCGCACCTTTTAATCCGAAAACAATGAGGAATAAAATCGCGATTGTTGTCATCATGCCCGCATATTCTACTTGTGGTATTTTCACAGCTAAATCTGCCATATTAAGCGTACCTGTAACGGAATATAAATACGCGACTCCAACGACAAAAAACGACGAGGATACGATATTTACTAATATATATTTAAACGATTCTCGCAATTGGACTTTTTCTCCGCCGATGACGATAAGTAAATAAGACGCCATTAAAAGCACTTCAAAAAAGACGAATAAGTTAAATAAATCACCAGTCGTAAAGGAACCGTTAATTCCTGTAATAAGAAAAAGCACACCCGAATAATAAAAATGTTTCTCTCGACCGATACCGATCGATGGAAAACTGTATAAAACAACGAATAGTGCAATGACAGATGTTGTTATAACGAGTAAAGCCGAAAACATATCAGCGACCATCGATATCCCAAACGGAGCTTCCCAATCTCCGAGTGTTATGCTCAGTACACCTTTAAGTTTCACCCGTAATCCAACGTAAATCGATGCAACGACTGTTAATAGCAACGCGATAGTTGTAATGATTCGCTGCACATATACACGATTAGGAAAAAACATTAGAATGCCAGCGAACAGAAATGGAATGATGATTGGGTATAGGATAAAGTTATTCATCGTCATCTGTTCCTTTCATCATTTCCACTGAATCTGTTCCAAGCTCTTGATACGCTCGATACGTGACTACAAGTATAAAAGCAGTTACACCAAAACTAATAACAATAGCTGTTAAAATTAGAGCTTGCGGAAGTGGGTCTGCATAATGAGAACTTAAAATGCCTTCAGCCAGTACAGGAGGTGCTTTACCATTTAATCCTCCCATTGTAAGAAGAAGCAAATGAGCTCCGTGGCTAATTAAGCCAGTTCCGATAATAATGCGAAGCAAACTTTTCGATAAAATTAAGTAGATTGCTGCTGCAAATAATATTCCGATGACAATTGCCATGATAATTTCCATTATTCATCCTCTCCTATCGTTTGAATAATTGTCATCGTAACGCCAATGACAACAAAATAAACACCGAGATCAAACAATGTAGCTGTGTGTAATGAAGTATTACGAAATAATGGCAAATAAAAATCATCAAAAAAATGTGTGAAAAAAGGTTTGTCATAAAGAATGGCAATTGCAGCAGTTGCAATTGATAATATGATTCCAACGGCAGATAGCTTTATATAGTTAATCGGCAAAATTTTTTTTACTGTTTTTATGTCATACGCTAACAGTAACAACACAATTGCACTTGATGCGAGTAAGCCCCCTACAAATCCTCCGCCGGGTGTATAGTGACCAGCAAAGAAAATGTAAATAGAAAAGAGAAAGATGATAAACGAAACAACCTTCGTCGTTGTTTTTAACATGACATCATTTGTTTTCAATGTTTTTCTCCTTTCTCGATAAGCGTAGTTTAATCAGCCCATAGATACCGAGTCCAGCTATTGCTAAAACTGTAATTTCAAATAACGTATCAAACCCACGATAGTCAACGAGAATGACGTTGACGATATTGCCACCGCCCGCTTCAGTTGCAACAGTTTCCTTGTAATATTCCGATATGGATGGAAAAGCCTTTTGTGATTGTGCCGCTAATGCAACGAGCGTAACCATCACACCGACACTAATTGAAACGATTGCGTTTCCTAATCGGAATTTCATCGGTTTTTCTTTTTGACTCAATTTTGGCAAATGGTAAAACGCTAATAAAAATAGTGCGACTGACACTGTTTCAATAACGAGTTGTGTAAGCGCTAGGTCGGGAGCGCGAAAAATAACATAAAGTAAGGCGACACTGTAGCCAACGGCTCCTAATGAAATAATCGCAGTTAAGCGTGATTTTGCAAATAAGATCGTTATCGTTGCTGCGACAACAACGATCGCTGTAATAACTGCATAGAGTTGAATCGGTGCTGCCGTTGAAACGTCAATAACAAATGCTCGTTTTAAAAATAGTGTACTTATAATGAGCGAAGCCATAAATATAAGCATATACATTAAGTACGAACGAATGAAGCCAGTCATCACCGCTCGAGATAAGCGGTTTGTGCCGGTTTCAGTTAAGGCAAGCATTCCGTCATACAAGCGGTTCAATGTAAGTGATTCGGGCCATTTCGAATATACGTTATCCCATTTTTTTAATGAGATGAACAATAAGCCGCCGACAAGGAAAATAATGACTGTCAAATAAAACTCTGTATTCATTCCATGCCAAGCTGAGATCGTAATATCAATGGCTTGTGGCGATGGATAAAGTAAAGGCTGAATTGCAGAAACAGCTGGTTTAATTAATCTTTCGCTTACAACGTTTGGTATAAAAAAGATAATAACGACGAGAGCGCCTAAAATCCCAGGAGAAATAAGCATTCCGAGCTGAGCCTCTTTCGCTTGTTTCGGTAGCACGTCTTGCTTATATTTTCCGGCAAATGTATGAAAGACAAAGTATAGACTGTATACGAACGTAAAGATACTTGCTACCGTAGCGACGATAACAGCAAGTGTTCCCCAGCTAAATTCGGTTAGAGTAAGTATTGACGTTAAAAACATTTCTTTACTTAAAAAGCCGTTAAAGAGGGGAATACCAGCCATCGAAAAGGCACCAATTAATGCGATTGTAAAGCTAATCGGCATCATGCTCATTAAGCCACCAAGTTTTTGGATATCGCGTGTGCCTGTTTCATGATCAACAATCCCTGCGATCATAAATAAGCTTCCTTTAAATGTTGCATGATTAATTAAATGAAAAATTGCTGCAAATGTCGCCATCGCAAAAAGCGAATGTTCAGCGCCATGGGATTGATATGTGAGTGCACCAATACCAAGTAAAGACATAATAAGACCAAGTTGTGAAACGGTAGAAAAAGCTAATATAGCTTTTAAGTCTTTTTGTTTTGCTGCAAATATAGAAGCCCATAACAATGTAAATAGACCGATTCCGATAATAAGCCAGCTCCAAATATTTGAAAAAGCAAAAATTGGTGTGAGACGAGCAACTAAATAAATCCCTGCTTTAACCATTGTGGCAGAGTGTAAGTATGCGCTGACAGGCGTCGGAGCTTCCATTGCGTCTGGTAACCAAATATAAAATGGGAATTGGGCAGACTTTGTAAACGCCCCAATTAAAATGAGAATGAGCGCCGAAGTAAAATATGGATGGGAAGTTAAATCAGGTGTTTGGGCAATAAGCTCTCGAATGGAATAAGTTCCCCCCATAATACCAAGCAAAACAAAACCGCCGAGCATGAATAAGCCACCGAATACAGTAATGAGCATTGATTTCAATGCACCGAAACGGGAGCGATCTCGCGTGTACCAATATCCAATAAGCAAAAACGAAGAGATTGAAGTTAACTCCCAAAATAAATAGAGCGTAATGACGTTATCCGATTGGACAACCCCTAACATTGCGGTCATAAACATGAGCAAATAAACATAAAAATTATGAAGCTTTTCACGCTTTTTATCTAAATAATAAATGGAGTAAAGAACGACGAGGGCACCGATACCGGTAATTAACATTGAAAAGAGTAGACCTAATCCATCGATATAAGATGTAAAGTTAATCCCTAGGGACGGAATCCAAGTAAATTCCGATACGATTGTACGACCCGTCATAATGTTAGGGATAAAAGTTCCATAAGTAATAACGAGAAAAATAGGAACAATTAGTACGAACCAACCCGTATGTATTTTTTTTATGTTTTTATACAAGAACGGTATGATAATCGCTGCTAGCATAGGGATAAATACATATAAGTTAGTCAAGTTTTCCCCCTCCGATACGACGATAAAATTAAAAAAGCCTAAAAAAGACAATAAGGAGCCTGTGGTGACAGACTCCTCCAAACTAAACTTTTATATTATTTCCCCATAATTACTATTTGATAATAAAATTAAGATATGTACAAGATATCATTAAATTTTCTTTAAGTCAAAGCTTTTTTGAGCAATATGCATTGAATTCACTTAGGGCAATCGTAATATGCCATAAACGTTTATTAAAAGAGTTTGTTTAAAAATATAATCAATTTAAATAAAATGAATTGACGATAAACATCAATACATCTAATTTTGTAATAGGAGACAATCCTATATCTGTCATTAATCATTGATGTCAATTGTTATAAAATTGAGGAGGACCATTAAATGAACTTGACGATAACGAAAGAAGCGGCGGATTGGTACAAGCAAGAAATGAATTTAAATAAAGGGGATTATATCCGTTTTTTTGTAAAATTATATGGAGGGGGTTCATCGATTCATCCTAATTTTTCTCTAGGAGTAGCTAAAGAAGAACCAGTGAACATTGCCGTCAGTGATAAAAAAGGAGGAGTAACGTTTTATTTCGATGAGCAAGATGAATGGTTTTTATATGGGCACGAATTAACAATACATCTAGTAAACGGAGAAATAGAATTTTTATTTGATAAATCTTAAATGAATGAAAATCAACTTGATGTAGTTGAAGCGATAAATCCCATTCGTTTTATACACAAATATCGACCGATGAACGCAGGATATCTCGTTATCTTTATTTGACAAATACGACACAATTTATGACTTGGTGAATAAGCATAAGGGTTAAAAGTTTTTATTCATTTCATGTAGCCAGACTAAGAACGTCATGAATTCGAACGAAACGACTCAGCTAAAGTTTTGCTATAAATTGTAGAAGTACAACTATATCGTATGAAAATTCGTTTACTTGCCATTGCGTATGTTGTATTTAATCAGATACGCTATAGGTTGAGGGTTGCATTTTTAAATTTCTTGATTTTAAATCAATACATTATTTATAAGTCCAATCGTGGACTTTTTCTTTTTAAAGTTTATAATTATACTATTGATTTTATTTTTATACAGTCTATAATAAAATATAATTAGTAAAATGAAAGGCGCGGATTTAGTAATGAAAATTTCAATTATAGGAGCAACTGGGTATGGAGGTGCCGAGTTAACGAGGATATTGCGACAACATCCAGAGGTGACTATTCATTCCTTTCATTCTTCAAGCCAGCAAGGAAAAAGACTGATGGATAGTTATCCGCATATGCAAGATGTTGTAACGGAATCGCTACAGGACATTAATATACAGGAAATTGCAAACGATACGGATATCGTCTTTTTAGCGACACCTTCAGGTGTATCATCGCAGCTTGTTCCTCAGTTTTTGGAATATAACATTAAAGTAATTGATTTATCAGGTGATTACCGTTTAAAAGACCAATCTGTTTATAAAAAATGGTATAAAAAAGTTGCACCTGATGCGAATTCACTTCATGAAGCTGTTTATGGCTTAACGGAGTGGCTTGAAGAAGATATTACGAATAAACAATTAATTTCAAATCCAGGATGTTATCCGACAGCTGCTCTACTTGGGCTTGCCCCTTTAGTAAAAAACAAACTTATTGATGAAAAAACGATTATCATTGATGCGAAATCAGGTGTAAGTGGAGCGGGCAGAAATGCCTCATCTGTTACCCATTTCTCTGAAATGAATGATAACTTAAAAATTTATAAAGTAAATGAACATCAACATATTCCAGAAATTGAACAAATGCTATCGAACTGGAATTCGGAAGTTGGACCGATTACTTTCAGTACACATTTAATTCCAATGACGCGAGGGATTATGACTACAATGTATGCAACTGCGAAATCAGAAACGAATATAGATTCGTTATTTGATTTATATTATGAAAACTATAAAGATGATTATTTTGTAAGAATTCGGGATAAAGATACGTATCCAAGTACGAAAGAAGTATATGGTTCGAATTTCTGTGATATTTCACTCGCATACGATGAACGAACAAATCGAATTATGGTCATTTCTGTCATTGATAACTTAGTAAAAGGTGCTGCTGGTCAAGCAGTGCAAAATATGAATAAAATGCTCGGTCTAGATGAACGAATCGGATTAGAATTCGTTCCGATGTATCCGTGAACGAATCCGAAGGGAGAACTTACATTGCTCACTACCGAAAATGAAACTTCGATAAACGAGATTACGAAAATAAAAAATGGGACGATTGTAACTCCGGCAGGCTTTAAAGCAGGGGGGTTGCATTCAGGTGTAAAGCGTAAACGAAAAGATTTAGGCATTGTAACTTGTGATACCCCTGCAAAAGCAGCAGCTGTTTATACATTAAATGTTATTCAAGCAGCTCCATTAAAAATAACGAAAGAAAGTTTAGCTCAAGAAGGAAAAATCCAGGCTGTAGTCGTAAACAGCGGGAATGCGAATGCTTGTACAGGGAAACAGGGAGAAGACGATGCCTATACGATGCGGAAAGTAACAGCTAATAAATTTTCGATACCTGAACATTACGTTGCGATTGCATCGACTGGAATTATCGGTCTAGAAATGCCAATGGAAAAAATCATTTCAGGTATTGAACAATTAGCTCCCGAAGCAACTACTAAATCAGCTGAAAATTTCAATGAAGCTATTTTAACGACTGATGTTGTGACGAAATCAACGTGTTATGCCACGATGATTAACGGAAAAAAAGTGACGATGGCAGGGGCGGCAAAAGGTTCTGGCATGATAAAGCCGAATATGGCAACAATGCTAGCGTTTATTACAACGGATGCTGTCATTGAATCAGATATGTTGCAGCTTGCATTAAAAGAAGTGACGGACAAAACGTTCAATTGCATTACAGTCGATGGCGACACTTCAACGAATGATATGGTGCTCGTCTTAGCGAGTGAAAAAGCGAACAATGAGCCATTATCCCCATCGCATCCTGAATGGAATACTTTTGTTGAGCTATTAAAAACAACATGTGAAGACTTAGCGAAAATGATTGCAAAAGATGGTGAGGGAGCAACAAAACTTATTGAGGTCGAAGTAAATGGAGCTTTTAATGATTCAGAAGCCGTTCAAGTAGCAAAATCTGTTGTTGGTTCATCTCTCGTAAAAACAGCTGTCTATGGATCTGATGCGAATTGGGGACGAATCATTGCGGCCGTCGGGTATAGTGGTGCGACCGTCCATCCAGATAAAATTGACGCTGCAATCGGACCAATTCAATTACTAAAAAATAGTCAACCTGTTCATTACTCGGAAGAAGAAGCTACAGAATATTTACAAACTGATGTTGTTAAAATCACAATCGATTTACATGTCGGCTCCGGATTTGGTAAAGCATGGGGATGCGACCTTACGTACGATTATGTGAGAATTAATGCGAGTTATCGTTCATAATGGATGAGAATGAGGGTCTTGCTTTTGGTTAATTAACATTAGAAAAGACCCTCTTTTTAATAAAGTTTGGAGGTTTTACGTTGAGTAACATCATTGTACTTAAGTGTGGAGGCAGTACGATCGACGAATTATCTGATCGTTTCTTTGCTAACATACTTACTTTAAAAAAATCGGGTTTAAAACCAATCATCGTGCATGGTGGTGGACCTGCGATTAAAAAAATGTTAACGAAACTTAATATTAAATCAGAATTTATCGATGGATTACGCAAAACAACAGCTCCAGTAATGGACGTCGTTGAAATAGTGCTTACGGGTTCGGTAAATAACTCATTAGTAAGAAAACTTAATGTTGCAGGAATTGATGCGATTGGTCTTTCGGGTTCAGATGCAAAGCTTTTAATGGCGGAGGCGAAAGACTTAGAACGGTATGGATATGTTGGTGAAGTGACAAATGTAAACGTATCGTTATTAACACAATTGATAAACGAAGGAATCGTTCCAGTCATTGCACCGATTGCGGTTGGAAAAGATGGAACCCGCTACAACGTTAATGCAGATACAGTTGCAGGTGTGATTGCAAAAAAAGTTTCTGCAAATCAGTTAATATTCGTAACTGATGTTCCTGGAATTATGCAAGATAACAGATTGTTAGAATCCGTAACAGTTAAAGAAATTGAGAAACTGATTAAATCAGGAACAATCTACGGTGGCATGTTACCGAAAGTACGCGCGGCAATTCATAGTTTAAATGAACATTTGCGTGAAGTGATGATTGTAGATGGAAAGCAATCAGAATTAACAACAGATCATCAATTAGTAGGAACTGTAATAAAGAAAACAATCTCGGAGGTAGTAGAATGACAGCGATACTGCCAACATATAAACGGTTTGAAGTACGGGTAAAACAGGCATATGGCACAAAAATTGAAGATATTGAAGGGAAACAATATTTAGATTTTGGTTCTGGTATTGGTGTGTGTAACTTAGGTCATCGTCATCCAGATGTTCAGTCTGCCATTGAAGAACAATTGAATCACTATTGGCACGTGTCTAATTTATATTACAACCCTATTCAAGAAGACGTAGCGAAATTGCTAACAACAAATAGTGTAGCCGACTATGTTTTCTTTTGTAACAGCGGAGCAGAAGCGAATGAAGCAGCAATTAAACTAGCACGTAAAGCTACTGAAAAGACCAAGATTATTACATTTAAACAATCGTTCCACGGTCGTACGTTCGCAACAATGTCAGCAACAGGTCAAGAAAAAATACAAGTCGGATTTGGACCGATGCTAGAAACGTTCGTCTATGTACCGTATAACGATCTCAACGCTGTTATTGATGCGATTGATGATGAAACAGCTGCTGTTATGCTTGAACTAGTTCAAGGGGAAGGGGGCGTTATTCCTGCTGAAGCCTCGTTCGTTCGCGAGTTAGAAAAAATATGTAGAGAAAAATCAGTCGTATTAATTATAGATGAAATTCAAACAGGAATGGGTCGAACCGGAAAACGGTTTGCTTATGAGCATTTCGGGATTAAACCTGACATTTTGACATTGGCGAAAGGATTAGGAAATGGCTTACCCGTAGGTGCTATGTTAGCAAATGAAAAATTTTATGACGTGTTTGGTCCGGGAAGTCATGGCTCTACATTTGGGGGTAATCCCCTTGCAATGGCAGCTGCCAAAGCTGTATTGAATATTGTTTTTAATGAAGAATTTTTAAATCATGTACAAATTAAATCTGATTATTTACGTTCTATGCTTCTCGAAAAAATTAGTGACTTGCCAATCGTTAAATCGATACGTGGAAAGGGATTAATGCTCGGAATTGAATGTACGAAGGATATTTCTGAACTCATTCCACAGTTCATTCAAAACGGTTTACTCGTTCTCGTTGCAGGCCCTACTGTTATCCGGCTGTTACCTCCATTAACCGTATCGAAAAAAGAAATTGATGAGGCTGTACGTGTAATTAGAGATGTACTCGTTGACTATAAATAACCACTATTTTTGAATAGGAGTGGGAATGATATATGACGAAGAAGACAAAAATAAATAAAGTTTTAGTCATCGGTTCTGGACCTATTGTTATTGGGCAAGCAGCCGAATTTGATTATGCCGGAACGCAAGCGTGCCTAGCTTTAAAAGAAGAAGGGTGCAAAGTTATTTTAGTAAATAACAATCCAGCTACGATTATGACGGACGATACGATTGCGGATGTCGTTTATTTTGAACCGCTATCTGTCGAAAGTATTGAAGCCATTATAAAAAAAGAACGACCTGACGGTTTGCTTGCGACAGTTGGTGGTCAAACAGGACTAAACCTTGCATTGACACTACACCAAAAAGGCATTTTAGATAAATACAACGTAACGATACTTGGGACACCGATCGAATCCATTATGCAAGGTGAAGACCGAGAGCAGTTTCGAACCTTAATGCATACATTGAATGAACCTGTTCCTGAAAGTGAAATCGTTGATAGTTTGCAGTCTGCTTTTCGCTTTGCGGAAAAAGTCGGATATCCGATTATCGTTAGACCCGCTTATACTCTTGGTGGTTCTGGAGGTGGCATTGCAGCCAGCGAAGATGAGCTCGAAACGTATGTGAAGCGCGGATTGAAAGCAAGCCCCATTCACCAATGTTTAATAGAAAAAAGTATTGCTGGATTTAAAGAAGTTGAATACGAAGTGATTCGCGATGCAAATGATAACTGTATTACGATTTGCGATATGGAAAACATTGACCCGGTCGGAATCCATACAGGGGATTCTATTGTCGCCGTTCCGTCGCAAACTCTTTCAAAAGAAGAAGTGGAAATTCTCCGTCATTCAGCGATTCATATTGTTCGTGCTTTAGGAATTATTGGCGGTTGTAATGTTCAATTTGCATTACATCCTACAAGCAAAGAATATTTTGTTATTGAGGTGAATCCTCGTGTAAGCCGTTCGAGTGCACTCGCGTCAAAAGCAACAGGGTATCCGATAGCGAGAATTGCTACAAAACTAGCTCTAGGTTATAACTTAAAAGATCTGGGTCGAGCGGGTCAACAACCTGAACTTGATTATGTAGTTGTTAAATTTCCACGTTGGCCATTTGATAAATTTTCAAAGGCTAACAGAACATTAGGTACTCAAATGAAAGCCACTGGAGAAGTGATGGCAATTGAACGGAATTTAGAAAGTGCACTACAAAAAGCGGTTCGTTCTCTCGAACTGAATACTAACGGTTTATCGTTGGAAGAATGTGAGCAGTTTTCGACAGAAGAACTGTTAACGTTAGTGGAAAATGCAGACGATCGCCGACTCTTTACTTTGTTTGAATTGTTAAGAAGGGGAGTGACTGTTCAAGAGCTTCACGAACGAACAAAGATCACGCCATATTTTTTAAATATATTTGAAAAACTGATCAAGCTTGAAAAGAAAGCACGAGAAACGACACTGCAGAAAGTCTCGAAAGAAACGATGAAAGTTTTGAAAGAGCACGGTTTTTCAGACGAATGGCTTGCGGGAGTATGGAAAGAAACAATACTGTCTGTTCGTGAAAAACGAAAGCAACTTCACATCTTACCAAGCTATGATAATGTTAATACGCATAATAAGCGCGCTTATTTTTATTCAACTTGGAAAAAGGCTCCAAAACAAATGACATTGGAAAAAAACAAAAAAATCTTAATTATTGGCTCAGGTCCGATCCGTATCGGACAAGGAATCGAATTTGATTATTGTTCGGTACACGGTATTTTTGCTCTTCAGCAACTTGGTTATGAAACAATTTTAATGAACAATAATCCTGAAACGGTGAGCACAGATTACGAAATCGCTGATCGACTCTATTTTGAGCCGCTTTCTGTTGAAGATGTACTAAATGTAATTGAGTATGAACAGGTTGAAGGTGTGATCGTCCAATTTGGCGGTCAAACCGCAATTTCCCTCGTTGCAGAATTGGAAAAAGCAGGAGTACACTTACTCGGTTCATCACTTGATACAATTGATCAATTAGAAGATCGCGAGCGGTTTTATCACTTATTAAAAAAACTGAACGTACCGCATATTCCAGGTGAAACGGTAGAGACGAGAGATGAATTAGTTAAAAAAGTGAACGAAATTGGCTTTCCTGTTTTATTACGTCCGTCTTATGTGATTGGTGGAAGAGGGATGCTCGTTTTACGGTCGGAATCAGAACTTCAGCAATACATTGATGAAAATGAGTCAGAAGAACGATTTCCGATATTAATTGATGCGTATTATCCTGGAAAAGAAGTAGAAGTTGATGTCATAACTGATGGTAATGATATTGTTATTCCTGCAATTTTTGAACATGTTGAAAAAGCAGGTGTTCATTCAGGTGATAGTATGGCTATTACACCGCCATATTCTCTCTCTGCAAAAATGAAACAAAACATTGAAGCTTATACTAAAAAAATTGCTAATGGTATTGAATTTAAAGGTATATTTAACATTCAATTCGTTATATACAATGAAACATTGTATGTGCTTGAAGTCAATCCTCGAGCCTCAAGAACCGTGCCAATCGTTAGTAAAGTCACAGGCGTCAATATGATTGAATTAGCGACAAAAGCATTGTTAAACGAGCGACTTCAATCTATCACTCCGCATTTAGGACTGTTGTCGGAAAATAACTTTTACACAGTGAAAGCGCCAGTTTTTTCAACAATGAAACTGCCTGGAGTTGATCCGAAGCTCGCTCCCGAAATGAAATCGACTGGAGAATGTATTGCGATTTCTACTAGTCTCGAAAGCAGTTTTCGAAAAGCATTTTTATGGAATGAACAACGAGTTACTTCATTTTCAAATGAAAAAGAAATTTATTTTGAAACAAAAGTTCCAAATTTTGAAAAAGTGAAAATGAAATTACGTGCACTTGGATTTCGTGTCTTAACAGATGAACATTTTATGAATGAAGATATGTTTGAGAATTGGTTGAAAACGAACGAAGCGTATGCGATTGTAAGCACAGCGCGAACAAGTGAGAAACGTGAACACGCTTTGCAGCTCGGTTTAATCGTTTTATCATCCGAAGAAACGGTTCATGCTTTTTCTAAAATCGCTAAAAATGATGAACATGTGCGTCCTATCCAGCAATGGAACATAACAGGTCGAAAGGAAATGGTCACACAATGACTCCGGAAGAAATAAAATCAAATTTAAAAGGCAAGCATTTTTTAAAGCTTGCCGATTTCACGAAAGAAGAACTATTATTTTTGATTGACCTTGCTTTAAAGTTGAAAAAAGAACAAAATGTTGGCAAAACTCATCGTCACCTTGATGGAAAAACACTTGCAATGATTTTTGAGAAATCATCAACAAGAACGCGAGTTTCATTTGAAACTGGGATGTATCAACTTGGAGGTCATGCCTTATTTTTAAGCAAAGATGAACTACAAATGGGTCGCGGTGAAACGATATCAGATACAGCTAAAGTTCTTTCCCGTTACGTTGACGGGATTATGATTCGTACGTTCGCACATGATATCGTGGAGGAACTTGCTGATAATTCTTCAGTTCCAATTATTAACGGCTTAACTGATGATTATCATCCGTGTCAAGTACTTGCTGATTTAATGACTATTGTAGAGAAAACTGGAAGTTTTAAGGAGAAGAAACTTGCTTATGTTGGCGATGGTAACAATATGGCACATTCACTTTTAGTTGGATGTGCAATTATGGGCATTGACTGTTCAGTAGCTGTACCGAAAAATTATGAAGTCAAACAAGAAATTTTAACATTAGCGAAAGATAAAGCGAAAGAATCGGGTGCGGTCATTATGCAGACGAACGATCCGATCGAGGCAGTAACACGAGCAGACATTGTGTATACAGATGTTTGGACAAGTATGGGCTTTGAAAACGAGACAGAAGAACGCTTACAAGCGTTTGGAGATTTTCAAGTGAATCAAAACCTCGTAAAGCATGCAAATGAAGATTATTTATTTTTTCACTGTCTCCCTGCTCATCGTGGTGAAGAAGTGTCAGCAGATATTCTTGATGGTCCTCATTCGGTTGTTTTTGATCAAGCGGAAAATCGTCTTCATGCACAAAAAGCCGTTCTCACTTCATTACTTTAAAGAATTTGCTTGAACAGCTGGTAATTCGGCATCATTAACATAAAAAAAGTAACCCTTAAACTGGGTTACTTTTTTATGCATTTGCATCTTCTTCAAATACTGTGGATTCACCAATGATAATCGCTAGAATACCGGAAATGACCCCTATAATCGTAGCTGTTGTAAAGCTATATGTAGCACCATTCATGTTTGCGAGCACATAAAAGGCCATTTGCATTAAAATAATTGAAATCAAGATTGACATTAGATAGCGCATAAATTATTTCACCTCATGTTGTTTGCCGTTACTGATTTTATTTTATCATATGTATTCATAAAAAAGAAGTTGGAACATCTTCATGAACGTTTAGTTGAAATCATAGCTTGATACTAAGAGAGTATCACCTTTCGTATGGAGGGTAAAATGGATAAAGTTATAGTAACAGGTGTATTACAGTTAAGCGGATTTCATCTTTGTGTTCGTTTACTAAATGAAGGAATAAACGTTGTTGGTATTGATACGTTAAACAAAAACAAAAAATATAAAGAAGAAATGCTGCTATCGATCGGGCGAAACGCGAACTTTGAGTATGTGGAATCATTAGATGATGTCAAAGACTTTTGCGGAGTCGATCTGTTTTTTCATTTATGTGGAGAGTTAATGAATGATTCTGAACTAAATAAAATCATTACCCTTTGCGATAAATATCAAATTCCAATCATTTACATTTCGAGTTTAGACGTTTACGGGAGAGGTGAATCATGTTGTTATGAGGATACAATGTTACGTCCCGTCACACCATTAGGTAAAAGGAAAAAACATGAAGAAATGATGTTGCTCTCTAATTCAGAAGAAAAGAAAAGGAAACTCGTTATCTTCCGAACACCTTACATTTATGGTCCATGGCAGCACCAAGGTCATTGTATGCATAAACTTATTTATATGCATGTGAAAAAGAACATAGGCTTAGATAAGCTTTTATCAAACGAAACGTTTGCGAATCAATACATGTACGTTGAAGATTTGATTGAAGCCATTATGCTAGTGATCAATCGTGGTTTTCAATGTGAAATTTTTAATTTGTCTGTAAATGAACAAATGTTTTCATCTATGAAAGCAAGAGAACACTTATCTTTTCAACCGAAAATTACGCTCCAAGAAGGGATAGAAAAACAGAAACAGCACATAATAAAGATGTTAAAAGTAGATCCTTTATTTTTTGAATATAAAGGGTAGAGCCACCGATTTCAAAGTGGCTCTTTTTTTCATTATTTTTTAAATAACGATAACAACGGTCCCATTTGTTTTACTAAAGGCCGAGCTTGATTTACGATACTCACAATTTGTCCGCCGTGGTTGATCATTTTTTCATAATCCCATTTTCCATCCTGTTTTCGAAATTGGTCAACAAATGATGGACGATTCGGCTGGCGTGGTTGCCCGTAAAAGTGAGGATGTTGATAAGGCGGAGGCGGACCTGGTGGTCGAAAACCGAACGGATCGTGTGGGGGAAAGACCAATGAAAAAACCTCCTTTGTAATACAATACATTCTTTTGCTTTTCATAGTATGCATTGTAATAAAACTTGCATCATTTGAAAGCCTATAAGTAATGAAAAAATTCAATTTGAAAAGTATTGTTGTCAAAATTTGTGCTTCAAACCATATTAGTCCAAAATACCCTACTTATGTGTTACAATACAAGGTGGTATAAGGTTTTAAAAAATTATTTTATTAGTAATAAATAGTTGAGAAATTTTATGTAAGTGGTATAACTGATATGGGTGTAATAATGTTATTAAAATAAAAAGTTGTTGGAGGTATCTATCAAAATGCCGATGAAGAGCACGGCAAATCATCGTTCACCATGGCAAAATTTTTCAGGACCGAATCTCGGTTACATTTATGACATGTACGAACAATACGTTATCGATCCCAATTCTGTTGATCCAGAATTAAAAGCACTTTTTGAAGAGTGGGGGCCTCCTCCACAGGAACAAGATGATAGTGGAAGTATTGTGACAGAGTCTGTTACTCAAGTTTCACAAACTGAACAAGATATTTCAACTAAGCATCAATGGGATATGACAAATAAAGCTGTAGAAGCTGGCAGACTTGTACGTAATATTCGTACATTTGGACACTTGGCTGCTAACATCGATCCGATTGAGGGATCACCAGATAAAGAACCAGATTTACTTCAGCTTAAAGAGTATAATTTGACAGAAGAAGATTTAAAAACAGTACCAGCTGAAATGGTATGGAAAGATGCTCATGACGATATTCATACTGCTTTAGATGCTGTGAGACGGTTGCGTGAAATATACACAAAATCATTAGGATTTGAGTTTGATCACGTTCATGATATTGAAGAGAGAAGATGGTTATTAAGTAAGGTGGAATCGGGTGACTTATTTAAACCGCTTTCATCTAGTAAAAAAGTTGACTTACTTGAAAGGATTACACAAGTAGAAAGCTTTGAACACTTTCTACAGAAAACGTTCGTAGGTCAAAAACGTTTCTCGATTGAAGGTGTCGATGCTCTCGTTCCTATGCTTGATGAATTAGTTGTACAAACAGTTATTTCAGGTACACGTAACGTCATGATCGGCATGGCTCACCGCGGAAGATTAAACGTACTTGCCCATGTTCTAGGTAAGCCATATCAAACGATTTTTTCAGAATTTCACCGTTCCCCTAATAAAGAGCTAGTTCCATCCGAAGGCTCAATGGGAATTAACTATGGATGGACTGGAGATGTAAAATATCACTTAGGTGCAAATCGCTCGTTAACAAAAGGAAAGACAGTTGCAAAAGTATTGTTAGCGAATAATCCGAGTCATTTAGAATTCGTTAACCCTGTTGTTGCTGGTTCTACGAGAGCTGCACAAGAAGTGCGAACAGAAGCTGGCTACCCTGTACAAGATGTGAAAAAAGCGTTGGCTGTTTTTGTACACGGAGATGCCGCGTTCCCTGGAGAAGGTGTCGTTGCTGAAACATTAAATTTAAGTCAATTAGAAGGTTATAAAACGGGTGGATCCATTCACATCATTGCGAATAACCGGATCGGATTTACGACGGAAAGCTTCGACTCACGCTCAACTTTGTATGCGAGTGACTTAGCGAAAGGCTTCGAAATACCGATTGTTCATGTTAATGCAGATGATATTGAAGCGTGTATTGCTGCAGTTCGACTAGCGAGTGAATATCGTGAACGTTTCAATAAAGACTTTTTGATTGATTTAATTGGTTACCGTCGACTAGGACATAATGAAATGGATGATCCAGTAGTAACGCAACCGCTTATGTATCAGAAAGTGCATAATCACCCTACATTACGTGAAATCGTTGCAAAACAGTTAGAAGAAGAACAAGTCGTTACTCCTGAACAATCGAAGGAAATTCTTGAAAAATGTGAGAGAAACTTAGCAAAAGCTTATGAAAAAATGAAAGCTGAGTTGATGTCGGCGATTTCTCATGACCAAGAAACAAATCCGATGTATGGAATTGAAACAGGAATCCCAATCGAACAATTGAAGGAGATTAATGAAAGTTTATTACAGTATCCTGAAGATTTTAATGTTTATCCAAAATTAAATCGAATTTTAAAACGCCGTAAAAATATGCTTGATGATGGGAAAGTTGATTGGGCATTAGCCGAAACGTTAGCTTTTGCAACGATTTTAGCTGATGGTACGCCAATCCGAATGACAGGACAAGATTCAGAACGTGGAACGTTTGCGCATCGTCACCTCGTCTTACACGATCCGAAGACAGGTAAAAAACATATACCATTACATGCGTTACCGCAAGCAAAAGCGTCGTTTGCGGTTCATAATAGCCCTTTAACAGAAACTGCTGTGTTAGGATTCGAATATGGGTATGACGTATATGCAACGGAAACACTTGTCATATGGGAAGCACAATTCGGTGATTTTGCTAACGTTGCCCAAGTTATTATTGATCAATTTATTGCTGCTGGGAGAGCCAAATGGGGCGAAAAGTCGGAGTTAATTATGCTTCTACCACATGGATATGAAGGGCAAGGACCTGAACATTCAAGTGCAAGACTTGAAAGATTTTTACAATCAGCTGCCGAGCACAATTGGACCGTAGTAAATTTAACAACAGCAGCTCAATACTTTCACTTGCTTCGTTTACAGGCAGCAAGAATTTCTCATGAAGCTTGGAGACCACTTATCGTTATGGCTCCAAAAAGTTTATTGCGTAATCCGCGTGTTGCTTCAGAAGTTCACTTGTTTTCGGAAGGGAAATTTACTCCAATTTTAGAACAACGTGGGTTAGGTGAAAATCCAAAGAAAATAGAACGATTAATTTTCTGCAGTGGAAAAGTTGCAGTTGATTTAGAGGCTGAATTAGAATCTCATGAAGATGCGAAAGAATGGATTCATATTGTGCGAGTCGAGCAACTGTATCCATTTCCAAAAGAAGAAATTCAAGAAGTAATGAGTCGATATGAGCAATTAAGAGAAATTGTTTGGGTACAAGAAGAACCAAAAAATATGGGTTCTTGGATGTATATTGAACCAAAACTTAGAGAAATAGCTCCAAATGGAATTCCTATTCAATACATTGGACGTCCAGAGCGTTCGAGTCCATCTGAAGGCTCGTCAGAAATACACAACATCGAGCAAAATCGTATTTTAACAGAATCATTAACAATGAAAAAAGCGAAAATCCGAACCGGTGAAGGGAGTAAGTAATCGTGATTAATGTTGTTGTACCTGAATTAGCAGAATCAATTTCAGAAGGAACGATAGCAGAATGGCTAAAAAAACCAGGTGAAAAGGTTGAGCAAGGTGAACCGATTGCCGTCCTAGAAACAGATAAAGTCAATATCGAAGTAAATGCCGATTCTTCAGGAGTTATTCACGAGTTATTAAAAGAAGAAGGCGATAATGTACTTGTCGGTGAAACGATTGCAACTTTAAATCCAGCAGGTGAAGCAGTTGAGAGCCCTACTCCTGAAACTGAAGAGCCTGTGGCTCCTGTTGCACAGGAGCCACCTGTTCAAACGAGTGAACCTCCAGCTGAACATAAAGCTGAGCCAGTCATGACAGAAGAACATACTCCAGGACAACGACCTGTTGATGGTCCAATCGCATCTCCTGCTGCTAGGAAGCAAGCGCGTGAAAAAGGGATTGATTTAAGCAACGTACAAAGCCGTGATCCGTTAGGTCGCGTACGTGTTGAAGACGTAAAAGTACAATCAAAACCACATGTTCAACCCGCTCAAAATCTAACAGAGACTGCTAAACATGCTTCTGCTCCAGCAACGACAGAGGACGGTCGGCCAGTTGAACGTATAAGGATGTCTCGTCGTCGTCAAACGATTGCAAAACGTTTAGTCGAAGTTCAACATACTGCCGCAATGCTAACAACATTTAATGAAGTAGATATGTCAGCTGTAATGGAACTACGTAACCGCAGGAAAGAACAGTTTTTACAACAACATGATGTGAAGCTAGGGTTTATGTCTTTCTTTACAAAAGCTGTCGTCGGTGCATTGCGTGCATTCCCACGAATTAACGCTGAAATTCAAGGCGACGAAATGGTTCTTAAAAAATATTACGACATTGGAGTCGCAGTTTCTGCCGAAGAAGGGTTAGTTGTACCAGTCGTACGTGATGCTGATAAGCTTACGTTTGCTGAGATTGAACGTTCAATTGCGGAACTAGCTGAAAAGGCACGTACGAATAAATTATCATTAAATGATTTACAAGGTGGAACGTTCACCATTACGAACGGAGGAATTTTCGGCTCACTAGCGTCAACACCGATACTGAATGGTTCTCAAGTTGGAATTTTAGGGATGCATTCGATTCAAAATCGCCCAGTGGCAGTTGGCGATAAAGTAGAGATTCGTCCAATGATGTACATTGCATTGTCCTATGACCACCGAATTGTTGACGGTCGAGAAGCAGTTAGTTTTCTTGTGAAAGTAAAAGAAATGATTGAAGATCCTGAAACATTACTACTTGAAGGTTAAATCATTGAAAAAGGAGGCGGAAGTCATCGCCTCTTTTTTTTATGCAATTTAAATAAAAAAGATTCGCGATAAATGATTGTCAAATGAGTTAAAATCACTTAGAATTAGTACCAGATCATAATATTTGATATTAAAAAAGAAGATGAATAGTAAAGGAGATTCACTATGAATGCAGGAATTTTAGGCTTAGGAAAATATTTACCTGAACGTGTGTTAACGAATGCAGAGCTTGAGAAAATGGTAGATACGTCTGACGAATGGATCCGAACGAGAACGGGAATTGAAGAAAGACGCATAGCTTCTGATGATATTCAAAGTTCCCATATGGCAACTATGGCTGCAGAAGAAGCTATTCGCGATGCTGGTCTAACAGCGAATGATATTGATATGATTTTAGTGGCAACCATTACTCCAGATTACGGATTTCCTTCTGTAGCTTCGATGGTGCAACATAATATTGGTGCGAGACATATTCCAGCAATGGACGTAAGCGCTGCTTGTGCGGGTTTTATTTATGGAGCAGTTACTGCAAAACAGTTCGTTGAAAGTGGAGTTTGCAAACATGTACTCGTTATCGGTGTTGAAAAATTATCAAAAATAACAGACTACACAGATCGAAATACATGTGTTTTATTTGGTGATGCAGCAGGCGCTGCTGTTATAGGTCCAGTTAGTGACGGGAAAGGGATTTTATCATTTGAATTAGGTACGGACGGAAGCGGGCTTAAACATTTATTTCAAGATGGTGACTATATTTATATGAACGGCCGTGAAGTGTTTAAGTTTGCTGTTCGTCAAATGGGAGAATCTTCATTAAATGTTATTGAAAAAGCAAATTTGCAAAAAGAAGATGTTGATTATTTTATCCCACATCAAGCAAATATGAGAATTATGGAATCTGCGAGACAGCGATTAGGTGTCCCAGTTGAAAAAATGGCTTATACTGTTAATAAATACGGTAATACATCATCTTCTACTATACCTATTGCGTTATATGAAGCAGTGAAAGAAGGAAAAATTAATGACGATGACGTAATTGTTATGGTAGGCTTTGGTGGTGGATTGTCTTGGGGAGCGTTGACTCTTCGATGGGGAAAATAGGATCAGTTTCACAAAGGAGAGATACGAAATGAAAAACAATCGAGTCGTTATAACAGGAATAGGTGCAGTTACTCCATTGGGGCTTAATGCAGAAACAACATGGGAACAAGCGATAAAAGGAGTATCTGGAATTGGGAAATTATCACGATTGGATCCCGAAGATTTCCCTGTAAAAGTAGTTGGAGAAGTTAAAGATTTTGATCCAACCGAATATGTCGAGCGTAAAGAAGCGCGAAAAATGGATCGTTTTACACAATATGCAGTTGCATCGGCAATGATGGCAGTCAAAGACGCTAATTTAGAGATTACTGAAGAAATCGCTCCAAGAGTTGGGGTTTGGATCGGTTCTGGCATCGGTGGCATGGAAACATATGAACAGCAGTTTAAAACGTTTTTGGAAAAAGGACATCGCCGTGTGAGCCCATTTTTTGTTCCGATGTTGATTCCTGATATGGCTTCTGGGCAAGTATCCATTTTGTTAGGAGCAAAAGGAATTAACTCGTGTACAGTAACGGCTTGTGCAACGGGTACAAACTCAATTGGGGACGCTTTTAAAGTCATTCAGCGTGGTGATGCAGATGTTATGATTACAGGAGGAGCGGAGGCACCGATAACATCGATGGCATTAGCTGGATTTAGTTCAGCAAAAGCGTTATCACCAAATTCAGATCCTGAAACTGCGTGTCGTCCTTTCGATGCAGATCGTGACGGATTTATCATGGGTGAAGGTGCTGGTGTTATCATTTTAGAATCATTAGAATCAGCACAAAAACGAGGTGCGAAAATTTACGCTGAAATCGTTGGATATGGCGCAACAGGTGATGCTTACCATATTACGGCGCCTGCTCCGGAGGGAGAAGGTGGAGTAAGAGCGATGAAAATGGCATTGAACGATGCGAATATGCAACCAGAAGACATTGATTATATTAACGCACACGGCACAAGTACGGAATATAATGATAAATTTGAAACAACAGCGATCAAAAATGTGTTCGGTGATCACGCTTATAACTTAGCTGTAAGCTCAACAAAATCAATGACAGGGCACCTTCTCGGTGCAGCAGGTGCTGTTGAAGCGATTTTTTCTATTAAAGCGATTGAAGATGGCATTATTCCTCCTACGATAAATTATAAAACACCTGATCCTGATTGTGATTTAGATTATGTCCCGAATGAATCACGAAGACAAAAAGTAAATGCTGTGTTATCGAACTCGCTCGGGTTTGGGGGACATAATGCTACACTTATTTTTAAAGCGTTTAACGCATAATATGATGAAAAACAGCTGTTTGCGATAAAGCGAACAGCTGTTAATTAACTTGTGTTCCTTCTTCCAATTCCCATAACTTTTCAAAGAAAGAATGTCCTTTTATTAACTTTTCACAAAGAGCGTAATGTTTTTTAGTCCATCCCTTTTCAATTTCTTGATATAAATAGGTCCATGCTTCATCAAAATCCATCAATTGGTATTGAATGTATTGAGCAGGTTTCCATTCTGTTAGCCAATATCGCACTTCTGCGACATTTCCAGTCGATTTTAAATGATCTAGAGCCATAAATAGCAGTTGCTTTAACTGTCTTTCTTTTCGTGTTAAGCCGACCATGCTGGCAGGGCTAGGGGAAAGGATGTGATATTCTTTCTGTTCATGATATGTAAGTGGGTATCGTTTTGTTTTCATGTTTTTCGCTAATTCAATGACAGCCTTTTCTTGTCTTGGGATTAAGCGGCTTTTTCGAATTGGAATTTTATAACCGAGTGTGTTTACGGCTATAACAATTTCTCCATCTGTTGCTATAAAACAATACTCAATTTGTATTCGTTTTGCATTGTTCCTTACGTAAGCTTTTTTATACACTTCCTCTAACAATTTTTCAGGTAAATCGAGAAGTTCATTTTCAATATATAACAATGCCTTAGTTTCAAGCTTTATAACTGGCATTTGGTCAATCACTTCAATGAAATCATCTTTTCTCCATTCATGAAATGAACTTACGTTATACCCGTTTTCTTCACCTTCAAACCAATTCACCCAAACATCGTTTAAAAATTGCATGTAAATCCCTCATTTCAAAACTGTTTGTATGAATGTAGAAATTTATGTAAAAACAGTATAGTCATGAGGAAGTTGTTTTATTCGTGTCTTTACACCTCATCTTTTAAAAGGGAAGTATAGACTGCATGTAATTAGAAAGATACCAAATATAAAAATATAAGGATCAGGTTGGTGAAAAATAAATTTAAAATAGGTGTGTATTCCGTGTCCAGTTGTAATAATATTTAAATATGCGATTAGTGTTACACCTGAAATAACAGCAAAACCAAAACCGATCATGAGTAAAAAAAAGCGAAAGATCATAACTTGTCCCTTTTCTTTGCACTGGTTGTTGTGACCATTTTTTGGAATACCCCTTATTAACCTAGCTGTTTATTACTCGATTATATGGGACAACTTTAACAAATATTCCTTTGGAATAAAAAAGAACTGGATGTTAATTTCCAGTTCTGTTGTTATGAACGGTGTAGTCCCATCGCTTTTTCTACTTTTTTGAGCATACTATTAGCTACTTCGTTCGCTTTTTCAGCTCCATCATCTAAAATTTTATCCAGTTCTGTTGATTCGATGAGATTATAGTATCGCTCTTGAATCGGTTTTAAACTAGAAACGACAACTTCAGCGAGGTCATCTTTAAAGGCACCATAGCCTGTCCCGTCATATTTTCGTTCGAGCTCTTCAATTGATTGATTAGTAAAGAGGGAATAAATCGATAATAAATTTGATACACCCGGTTTGTTTTTTGGATCGTAAGCAATTTTATTTTCTGAATCCGTTTGTGCGCTTTTAATTTTTTTTGTTATTTGCTTTTCAGTATCAAGCATACTAATAAATCCTTTTTGATTTTCATCTGATTTGCTCATTTTTTTCAATGGATTTTGTAAAGACATAATCCGAGCTCCGACTTTTGGAATCATCGCTTCTGGAATCGTGAAAACGTCATGGAATCGTTTATTGAAACGTTCAGCTAAATCTCGAGTCAACTCAATATGTTGCTTTTGATCCTCACCGACAGGAACGTAATCCGCAGCGTAAAGCAGAATGTCTGCCGCCATTAACGGGGGATATGTAAGTAAGCCAGCAGATACAGCTTCTTTCCCTTCCGATTTGTCTTTAAACTGTGTCATTCGTTCAAGTTCACCGATATATGCGATACACTGCATAATCCATCCTAATTGAGTATGCGCTGGAACTTCGGATTGAACGAATAATGTAGACCGAGCAGGATCAATTCCAGACGCTAAATATAAAGCTGCCAAGCTTCGCGTATTTTCTTTTAAAGTCTTTTTTTCTTGCGGTACAGTAATGGCGTGTTGGTTAACAATGCAAAAGAAACAATTGTAATCGGACTGTAATGATACAAAGTGCTTCATCGCACCAAGATAATTTCCAATCGTTAAAACTCCACTTGGTTGAATTCCTGAGAAAACCGTCTTCATTTTTATCACTCAATTCCTACAGTTTTTATGTCGATAATCAAAGAAAGTATACAAAGGAATTTCAATTTAATCAACTGCTATGGTGTAGAGTTTCCAGTTTTTTGAACGGAATGAGCTTGTTTATGAATAACATATGAATAGGAATTAAAGTTTTAGAAAATTACGGAATAAATAACTTTGATATCGTTGGATATGCTATACTAATAATAAGAAATTCCGGGACAAAAGGGAAAGTTTGAAAGGAGGTTTTCCATCATGAAATCAAGAGAAAAAAAACAGAGAAAAAGACGCTCTTTTTTAAAAGAGCTAATCCGTAAAAATTTAAAAAAATGGAATCCGCAATCAAACAAGTCTCCTGCATCGTAATTTGTCTTTTCTGAATATGGTCAAGCTAAGAACGGCATGAAAGCTTGACCATTCCTTTTACATAAGCAAGGCTTCTTCGTTAATTGTTCAACAAAAGTCAAATTTTGGTTGGTTACATGAACTCTTAAAAAGTAAACACCAATGTTGCACGAAAATAATGGATTGTGTTTTATGATAATCTTCTAACTCGGGTAATGTACGACTAATGAACGAATTTAAGATTCTTTTTTCACATCAACTAGAAAACAGATGAGAAATATTGTATAATGAAAGATGGGAAACTAGGAATAAGATAGAATATTTCTTATTGAAAGGAGTGCAACAATTGGTAACTTTATACACGTCCCCGAGTTGCACATCATGTCGAAAAGCTAAGCTGTGGCTTGAGGAAAATAATATCGATTACGTAGAGCGTAATATTGTATCAGAAGCTCCAACGTTAGAGGAAATTAAAGAAATTTTACGTATGACTGAAGATGGAACGGATGAAATCATTTCAACTCGTTCGAAAACTTTTCAACAACTTAATGTTAATTTAGATCAAATAAAACTTCAAGACTTATATGAACTTATTCAAACACATCCTGGTCTATTGCGTCGACCCATTATTATTGATGAAAAGCGTTTGCAAGTAGGCTATAATGAAGATGAAATTCGTCGGTTTTTACCAAGAAAAGTTCGGAATTACCAATTGCGTGAAGCGCAACGTCTTGTAAATTAATACTTACGTTTAAATTAAACCGCTCTGTTGAGATTCTCTTCAGAGCCATTTTTATTAAGTCAAAAAATTCCGCGCGCTTTTCATTTCCAAATGGCTCTGTTTTATCATAAAATATAGGTAATAACGTTTAATGAAAGTTAAGGAGTTGTTGAAGTCAAACTCAAACTCGGAGTTTCATTCCCTTCCGAGTGAAATAGAGTAGAAGGGAGAGAAGAAAAATGGAAATAGAAAGAGTAAACGATTACACTGTAAAATTTTTTATCTCTTATCGGGATATTGAAGATAGAGGGTTCAATCGTGAGGAAATCTGGTATGACCGCGAAAGAGGCGAGGAATTGTTTTGGGAGATGATGGACGAAGCATCTAACGAAGGAGATTTTGAATTAGAAGGTCCGCTTTGGATTCAAGTCCAAGCGTTTGAGAAAGGACTGGAAATCATTGTTACGAAAGCAAAGTTATCTCAAGATGGTTCTAAGCTTGAGCTACCGATTGTAGAAGAGGAAGATGCTGAAATTACGATTGAATATCAATCAGAACGACAAGCAAATACAGAGTCTAATGAAGAGGTCGGAAAAAAGCATCCATTGTTTTTACTCAAAGAAAATAGTTTTTTAGTTAAATTTAATGATTTTGAAGATGCAATCCGTCTTGCACATTCAATAAATGCTCACGATCTGTATTCTGATTTATATGTGTACGATGATTTATATTATATATATATTGATTTTAACGTAAACAGTTCCATTGATTCAGATGACTGGAAAGAAGAGATTAAATGTCACATTCTTGAATATGGGGACAAATCAAAATTAACCATTCATCGATTACAAGAGTATGGGAAACGTTTAATGAAAAATAATGCATTTCAACAATTGAAAGAATATTTTAAAACATAAACGACCGCACTCTTTTTATAAGGGGCGGTTTTTTTTACCATGACTTTTTATTTTTTGTTTGATAAAGTAATACTAGGTTGTTTCAACGATAAAGGGGAAGGGTAAATGAAGAATCGCTTACAAATATTTCTTCTCATTGCACTTATTATCCTCATTTCGATAATATATAGAAACTTATTAGGACATTGGATTCCTGAAGTTATTAATTTAATTATGTCACTCGTTGCATTGTTCATTGCAATTTTAATTTTTTTCGAAAACAGGCATCCGTCTAGTACGATAACGTGGTTGATCGTTCTAATTTTATTTCCTCTCTTAGGTTTTATTTTATATTTTTTAATCGGTCGGAACTATCGTAAAAAACGAATGTTTAAACAAAAAGCTATTCAAGATGAACAAACCTTTTCTGAAATGCACGGTTCGAAAATTTTAAATGAAAAAATGTTTTCAAAAATGGGAGATGATGACCAACTTCTTTTTAGACTTGCGCATAAATTAGGGAAGACGCCAATTTCTTTTCAAAGCAAAAGTGAAGTGTTGACAGATGGGGAACAAACCTTTGGGAAAATCATTGAGTGCTTGAAGAAAGCCGAACAATACATACATCTAGAATATTATATTGTTAGAGATGATCAAATTGGAACAGAAATTAAAAACATTTTAATTGACAAAGTAAAAGCTGGAGTAGAAGTACGCTTTTTATATGATGCAGTTGGAAGTTGGCAATTATCATCTAAGTATATTGAAGATCTAAAGGATGCAGGTGTCCAAATGGTTCCGTTTTTCCCAGTTGTTTTTCCTTTCTTTAATAATAAAATTAACTTCCGCAATCATCGAAAAATTGTTGTCATTGATGGAAAGTATGGGTTCATTGGCGGATTAAATATTGGCGATGAATATTTAGGGAAAGATAATTATTTTGGCTATTGGCGTGACACTCATCTATTTGTACGGGGAGAAATTGTTCGAAGTCTACAGTTTATTTTTATTCAAGATTGGTTTTACATGACGAACGAGAAGCTTTTATCGGAGAAATATATATCCGTAGAAATGCTTGATACACTGAATACGAGTGGAATCCAAATGGTAGCGGGTGGACCCGATCACGAATGGGAAGTAATTAAAAGTTTATTTTTCTCAATGATTGTGTCTGCGCGGAAATCCATCTGGATTGCATCACCTTATTTTATACCAGATGATGATATATTAAGTGCACTTAAAATCGCATCATTAGCGGGACTAGATGTTCGATTACTTGTTCCATCGAGTCCTGATAAAAAAATTGTATTTTATGCATCCCGATCTTATTTTCCAGAACTGATGGAAGCGGGTGTGCGTATTTTCGAATATGAGAAAGGATTTTTACATAGTAAAGTTGTGATTGTCGATGGAGAACTCGCCTCGATTGGCACGTCTAACATGGATATGCGTAGTTTTCATTTAAACTTTGAAGTGAATGCATTTTTATACCGTACGGAAAGTACTGAACAATTAGTAACAGACTTTATTAATGACATTAAAGTTTCGACTGAGCTAAACGCAGAAACTTTTAAAAACCGTTCGCTTATTGAACGGGTGATTGAATCGACATCACGATTACTATCCCCGCTACTATAATAAAAAAGCAAGCGGGGATTTCCCTCATCTAGCTAATTTTCTTGGAGGCCCTAATTTTTTTACAGGTGTTCTTACATCCACAATATCGCGACTCTCTTGTTTCTTCATAAGCTGATGGTATTTTCGGATCATGTCGTCAAACTGTCGTTCCGTTATTTGTCCCGTAGCATGAAGTGAACACGCATACATATAGGCAAGTGACACCATATCAATGTGAACGTTTACGTCAACATCCGAATTTCCGCTACCATGAATGGTTGAAAGTAATTCGTTATCCATTATTATCCACCTTTAAAAGAGGGGAATAAATGTTACATTTATTCCCCAAGAGTATTTATTCAATTTGCTTATCTACACTTTCTTCTTCGTCTTCTTCTTCTATTATCTTTCTTGTCATCATCGTCATCGTTGTCTTCGAATTCAGCTTCAAGTTCGGAATCAACTTTCACTTTTACGCAGCTATTACCACTTTTAACTACTTTTGCAATATTGATATTTTTATCTGTCTCGAAAGTGTCAAAATCATCATGGTCATCCCAATGATGACCTTTTGAATAGTAGACTTCTCGATTACTCACAAAAAACAACTCCTTTTCTTTTGATACTACTACGTTATGTAAAATCATTGAATTCGTTTGGACAAAACTTCTCGGTGATTTGTGGATTTTACTTAAAACACAATGAAAAAAAGGCTGCTACTCTTGTTCGCAGCCTTTTGCGTACCCTATTCTCTTAGTTTGATAGGTGTACGTTTAAATAAATTTAAGGAGTAGCTACAGAGGATAGACCAGCAATGGAGCGGCAATCAACAACAAATGTTTCTGTTGTTGCTGCAGCTGATGTGTACGTAAAGCGAGCACAGCAGTTATGAGGATCGAAGCTTACGAACGTAAAAATAGTACCTAAACCAGCACCTGTCATATCTAGTGGTGCACTATCACCTTTTAAAACGATTAAAAAGGTTTGGTTCGTAAATGTATTGCATTTTTCGATCCCCATAAGTTGATCGCATACGCATCCTTTGCATGGTGAATGTTGTTTTTTCTTTTTCTCATGACCACAATCGCAACCGTCTTGAAATAAGCTGCTCATGTTACGTCCTCCTTTTTTTCAGGTACCTGATATACGTTTGATCAGGTTGCTATACTATACGCAAATACGATGTATTGGACTAAACTGGAACCCATATTCCTATAAATTAGACTTCTATACACATAGGTACTCACACTTTTTCACAAGAAATAGTTTGTTGGTCCAAGTCAAATTATTATTTACACATAGAAATAATTAGAGATAGAAATTACTTTTCAAAAAGGAGGAATTAAATGAATCTAATGTTTGGCAATGAGTCATTACGTACATTATTGTCGCGTTTGCTGAGAAGCGGAACCTTAATAAATGAAGTCGTGCTACAAGATTCAGATCTGACGTTAATGGGAGTGACAGTTCAATCTGTCCAAGGTCAGTATGTAACTTTTACTGATCAAGCTTCTCCCGGAATTGGTCAAATGCATGTCGCTATAGATAAAATTGTCGCAATTGAAGTTTAATGTAATGAATTATGATCGGACTTCATGTATGAAGAGATACATGAAGTCTAATTTTTAACGAAAATTTCTTGTAGGAGAGAGTGTGATGAAAAAAGTAACGCTATTGTTTATTACGAAAGATCGCAGTCAACAGCTAGAACGTAGCTCTCATTATTTAATTGAAGAGTTAAAAAAAAAGTGAATGTACTCATTTGGAGTAATCACGGGAGACTATCGGAAATTTTAAAACAATTACCGATGAAACCAGATTTTATTTTATTAAATGATTTTCACCCGAGTTATTGTCCTTTTATAAAAGATATAAAACATGTCGACATTCCTGTTGGTTGCATCATGCATGACATGCATTATAAAACGGAAAAACGCCGAAAGTTTATTAAAGAGGAGAACATCGACTATTTATTTCCACATTATCGTGATGCCTTTTTACGTTGGTTCCCAGAATATAAGAAACGAATGCAATGGTTTCCACATCACGTTCCAACTCATCTATTTAAAGATTATCAGTTAGATAAAACGATAAATTTTCTATTTATAGGGGCAGCTGTACCTCATATTTACCCACTTCGAACAAAGATGATTCAAAAACTGAGGAAGCAAAAAGGATTTGTCATGCATAGCCACCCTGGTTATCGGAAAACGACTTTTAGTTCGAAGCGGAATATAGTCGCTGAAAGATATGCTCAAGAAATCAACCGAGCAAAAATGTTGTTCACAAGTCATTCGAACTATCAATATCCCGTATTAAAATATTTCGAAACGGCTGCTTGTAACACGTTATTAATGGCAAATGGTTCACAAGAATTAATCGATTTAGGTTTTATCGATGGGAAAACGTATGTAGAAGTCGATGAAAAGAATGTATTAGAAAAAGCACATTATTATTTAGAAAATGAAGAAGAACGACGAAACATTTCGTCACGCGCATACAACATGGTAAGAGAGCGCCATTCGACAGCGAAACGAGCTTCTGAGTTCGTTGATTTTATTAAAGGGCTTTAACTTTTTAGTTGGAAGGGGACCTACTATGAAAATGATGACAGTTCTTGGCACAAGACCTGAAATTATTCGTCTAAGTTTAGTTATAAAAAAGCTTGACAAGTTAGCTGATAAGCATGTTCTCGTGCACACGGGTCAAAATTTCATTCCATCGCTAAACGATATTTTTTTTCAACAACTTACTTTGCGAGACCCCGACTATGTCTTAATGAATTCAAAGCAATCATTGGGCGGTCAGCTATCTGTCATGTTTTCAGAGTTAGAAAAAATTTTGTTAAAAGAACGACCAGATAAACTGCTAGTTTTAGGTGATACGAACAGCGGATTAAGTGCAATTTTAGCGGAAAGAATGGGTATACCCGTGTTTCATATGGAAGCCGGTAATCGATGTTTTGATCTGACTGTTCCAGAAGAAGTAAATCGAAAATTAATTGATACAATCTCTTCAATTAATCTACCTTATACGCCGAATAGTAAAGAGAACCTAATTCGTGAAGGAATAAGTAATGAGCGGATTTATATCACTGGTAATCCTATTTTTGAAGTGTTAAACCATTATTCTGAAGAAATAAATCGAAGTGACATTTTAAATAAATTTAATTTAAATAGTCAAGATTATATGCTTGTCACTATACATCGGACGGAAAATGTTGACAATGAACAAACTCTTAAAAATATTTTTCAAGGATTAAACGATATCGCTAATGAGTATGGAAAACGAATGATTTGTAGTTTACATCCTCGTACTGCCTCTAAATTAAATGAACAAACAAGACAATCTCTATCTCCACTAATAGAATTTCATGAACCATTTAGTTTTTTTGACTTTGTCCATCTTGAAAAACATGCAAAACTCGTATTAACAGATAGCGGTACTGTTCAAGAAGAATGTTGCATTTATCAAGTGCCAACAGTAACAGTTCGTAAAACAACGGAACGTCCAGAAACAATTGAATGTGGCAGCAACATGCTGTCAGGTATACAACGAGAACAAATTTCCCAAGCCGCTCATGTCATGTTAGAACAGAAAAATGGCTGGGTTTGTCCAGAAGGTTATTTAGATCCGCATGTATCCAATAAAGTTGTAAACATCTTACTGGGAGGAATCGGTGTTGTTTAAAAACAAAGTCATTCTCATTACTGGCGGGACAGGATCTTGGGGATACGAATTGGTGAATCAATTGCTTGATGAGTATCCGAAAGAAATTCGGATTTTCTCGAGAAATGAAAATAACCAGGTTGAAATGAAAAGGGCATTTCAATTTGATCCACGGCTTCGATTTATTATCGGCGATATTAAAGATGAAAGAGCAGTTAGTCAATCATTCATAGATGTAGATTATGTTTTTCATTTAGCTGCACTAAAGCACGTAACTGTTTGCGAAGAACAACCTTATGAAGCATTAAAGACGAACATAATCGGAACGGAAAACGTCATTCATGCTGCGATAGAAAATAAGGTTAAAAAAGTGATTTACATTTCAACCGATAAAGCTGCAAATCCAACAAATTTTTATGGATTTACGAAGTCAATTGGTGAAAAGTTGGCGATTCATGCAAATCTATTAAGCTCGCATACGAAGTTCGTCTGTATCCGAGCAGGAAACGTATTAGGCTCGAATGGAAGTGTCATTCATATTTTTAAAAAACAAATAAAAGATAAAGAAAAAATTACAATTACGCATCATGACATGACTAGGTTTTTTTTAACATTAGAAGACGCCATATCCCTTTTATTTAAGGCAGCACGAGAAAGTCAAGGCGGAGAAGTTTTTGTCATGAAAATGCCTTCATGCCGAATTAAAGATTTAGCGATTGTGCTAGGAAAAGCATATGGAAAGGATAAAAATATTGAATTTGAAGAACTAGGTGTACGTCCTGGAGAAAAACTCCATGAAATTCTTTTTTCGGAGCATGAATCGTTAAACACTGTTGTCTACGATTCAAATTATTATGTGATTTTACCTTCAATTGAAATTAATGGCTTGAAAGATTGTTATCGTGATTGCCGACCAGTAGAACTAAAAAGTTACGTATCGAGTGATCATTTGATGACACACGATGAAATTCAACAAATGTTGGAGAAAGGAAAGTTCATATCATGAGGGTTTTTATATTTGGCAGTCGAGGAATGGCGGGGCATATCATTAAGGATTATTTCAGGAAAGAAACTGATTATGACATCTTTTCGAGCTCGAGAGAAAACGAGCAGAAAAAAAATCATTATAAAGTAGATGTTCTTAACACCGAAAAGGTAAATCGCGTATTAGATGAAGTGCAGCCAAATATTATCATTAATTGCATTGGTATTTTAAATGACAATGCTGAACAACATCCAAAAACCGCTTATAAAGTAAATGGAGTCTTTCCTCATCGACTTGCACAATGGGCCAACGAAAACGATGCGAAAGTGATCCAAATGAGTACGGACTGTGTTTTCAAAGGAGACAAAGGAAACTATGTTGAAACGGATCAACCTGATGGCATTACAAGCTATGCATTGAGTAAAAGATTAGGTGAACTGATCGATACTCAGCATATTACGATTCGCACCTCTATCATTGGCCCAGAAATAAAACGTAACGGTATTGGTTTATTTCACTGGTTTATGAAGCAAAAAGGGATCGTTAATGGTTTTAAAAATGTACGCTGGAACGGAATTACAACATTACAATTAGCAAAAGTTATTCACGCGATGATTATTGAAAATGGTTCAGGACTTTATCATATTACTGCTCCAAATCCAATCACGAAATATAACCTCCTCAAAATGATCCAATCTATTTTTCACAAAAATGATGTTGTGATCTTACCAGTTAACACCCCTGTATTAGATCGTACGTTGAAAACGATTCGAAAAGATATTCACTATCAAATTCCAAACTATGAAACGATGTTAATGGAATTGAAAGAGTGGATGAACAGTCATGAAAACTAACACGATCTTAATTACTGGCGGTGATGGGTTTACGGGTCAACATGCTTCAAAGTACTTTAAAAGTCAAGGTTATAACGTTATTACGACTACGAAAAAAAATAAAAATAAAGATACGTTTAAAATCAATTTAAATGAACGAGAAAAAGTTAGTGACATGATTGAGAAGTTGAAGCCTCAGTATATTTTACATTTAGCGGGACAAAATGATGTTCAAAAATCGTGGAGTGATCCGCTTGAGACATTAGAAGCGAACGTTGTCGGAACGATGAATATAATTGAAGCGGTTAGAAAAGTTAATCCTCAAGCAAAAATGGTAATCGTCGGTTCAATACTAGAAAATTACTCATCACATCCATATGGGTTAAGTAAAGCGTTACAAGCATTAATTGCCGCAAAATGGGTCGATTTTTATAATCTAAATATTACGATTGCAAAACCAGTAAACTTAATTGGTCCAGGTTTTTCAAATGGAGTTTGTGCGATGTTTGCAAAAAAAATTGCATGTTTGGAGGCTAAAAATAAGACAGGAAAGTTAATAATTTTGAACCAAAAAATTAAAAGAGATTTTTTAGATGTACGTGATGCAATTCGAAGTTATGAAACGTTGCTTTTAAAAGGCGAAAGAGGAGAAACATATGACATTGGTACGGGTAGGATGGTTTCAATTATGGACATCGCCACGATTTATAAACAGTTGACAGACTATTCTTTTGAGATAGAGGTTAAAAACGAACCTGTACAATTAAACGTACCTGAAGTTAATCCCAATCCATTGAGATCTTTAGGCTGGCATCCACTCTATGCTTTACATCAATCGTTATCCGATTGCTTAAATTTTTATCGTAAGAACACCACTTGTGGAGGTGATGAAACTGGATAAGGTAACAATTATTATTCCAGTCTATAATTGTGAATACGTTGATCAAGCAATTGAGAGTGCATTAAAGCAAACGTATTCAAATATTGAAATTATTGTCGTTAACGATGGCTCCACGCAATATATTGAGAAAATCGAACGTTATAAAGATAAACTTAAAATATTACACAAAGAAAACGGTGGAACTGCCTCAGCGCTGAATACGGGCATTGAACATTCTTCAGGTGATTATATCGCATGGTTAAGTGCGGATGATCTTTTTTATCCCGATAAAACAGAAAATCAACTGCAATTTATGAAAGAGAAAAACTGTAGCATTAGCTATGGAGGTTTCGTTCATATTAATGACTCAGGACAAATCACATCCGATATGCTCGGTGTTGCTTTTTCAAATCGACTATCATTTTTAAAAGCAATGAAACATTTTTGTCCTGTCAATGGCTGTACAGTCATGTTAAAAAAAGAAGTGTTTGAAAAGTGTGGATTATTTAATGAAGCCTTTCCATTGGCTCATGATTATGAAATGTGGCTTCGTGCAGTCCAATATTATGATTTTCATCTTTTTAACAATCTGTTAGTGAAATATCGAGTTCATAAAGAGATGGGAACGATTAAATATGAAGATGACGTACTATTGGAGTTAAAACAATTAAGAAGTAAATATCGAAGTATTCTTAATCGATTGATTACTGAAGAAAAAAATAAAAATTTATAAACATAAGATATGAACATCCGTTCATTTCTTAAGGGTTGAAAATAAAATAACTGTTTATGGAAAACTAGTATATTATGCTCTTCGTAAGTAGAAATGGGAAAGTGAGTTGCAATTGTGTTCGAGCGCGTTCTAAATTTTGATGTAGACTCACGTATTACTTTATAAAAATATAGCATTCGTTCCTTAGATTAAATCTGTTTTCTGAATATTGACCGTTACAATTGGCTACCCATTTTCAGCTTTGCACCGAATAATGAAAGCGCTCGAACTTAAGGAACTTTAGGCTTAAGAGTTAAAAATTTTATAGTTGAAGTAAGCGATGACACATTTCAATTAACAACGGGTATTTTTTCGTTTTCTGTAATAGATTCATTTCTTGTTTAAATTGTGAAAAGCGGGTTTCATCTGCACCTAAGTTAGACACGCTAACTATATTTTGAATGGATTGATCTTTTGCATTAACGTAACCTAAAGCTAACAATAGTTGCTTAACTCCATGTTTAAAAGTATAAAAGGATTCGTTAAAATCTTGTTCTAGCTGTTTGTATTCAGAAACGATCGAATTTAATTTCGTATATTTGCTTTCATGACCAGCGACTAAAAGAGCAATGATTAAAGCAGAAAAATCGGATTGATACATGTCAAAAAAGAGATATGCATTTTTCTTTGCATCCGTTTGGACTGACGGATGAATAGGATGTTCTTGATGAAATGTGATGATGTTTTTATGATGCCTAAACGTAGCTCCCACTTGATAAAGGCGATACCCTAACTCTGTATCTTCCCAACCGTATCCTTTAAATCTTTCCTCCTCAAAAACACCAGTTTTTTGTAGTAAATGTCGTGAGACCGAACAATTGCCAGTATAAAAAGACATCCAAGGCATATGAAAATTACGGAAATTAGTGCCGAAAGGCGCTAACAGTTGTTTTTCATAATAAAGTTCGTGTGGCTTTATAAATGACAGTTGCTTGTACTTTTCGATTTTAATGTCTTCATAACTGATGATTGGTGTTTTCACATTGGAGGATGTGATTCGCTGAATGGTTTCAGCGGAAAAGTTTGCTTTTTGCATAAGTTGTATACATTGTTTTTTTTGTTCTTCTGAAAAGGAAGGGTTAAATACAGTATAAACTCCTTTTTGATTCAGGACGGCACTAACGACCACATTTGAATTTTGCTGGCGAGCGTTCAAATGTTCCTGAATAAAATGCTTCGGAACGAGCGTTTCCGCATCTAGGAATATGATCGTATCGCCTATCGCATAGTTTAGAGCAATGTTGCGACTATGAGGTCGATTCGTATTGTTTTTTAATCGGACATACTTCATTGTAAAAGGATAATTCATTGGATCAATGAAGGTAGCAGTGGCATCAGTTGAACCGTCATCTACGAAAATGACTTCTACTTTTGATAAATCGTAGTTTTGGTTTGCTAGTGATTGAAGAGTAAATGTATTTTCAGGATATTTATTATAAGAAGGAATGATGATACTAACGTTAATGTTTGTCTTTTTAAACTGTAAAAACAGTGGTTGTTGTGGACAATTGTAATGAAAATACAAGCCATTTTCTTGTCCGCCTAGCTGCTGATTCGAAAAGCTTCGTATTTGTTCAACTGTCCTGGCATGATTCCATATACGAATATCTTTTATCTCTCCGCTAAAAAAACCATACGGATGAAGACCACCGATGATGATAGAAGGATGAACATATTTTTGCTTGCTTCGTTTCCCTTTTTTGACAAGAGTTCCATTAACAAATAGGTAAGGTATTTTCTGTTGATATACAATCGCTACGTGTATCTCATTTGTTAAGTTAGCTTTAAGAACGAGGACAGCTGGTAAATGATTTACACTATGTTCATAGATGGAGATTCCATTCGTACCGATAGATACACCAATTCCTGCTCGACTTGGATCAGACGTTCCACCAGGACCGATCGCGTATTTTTTTCCTGAAATTCCGGATGTGCCATGTAAAGATTCTTCATCAATTTGATGTTTAGCCATCGGTTTAATGATTATTTCATACGTGAAATTGTTATAAATTTCATGAACAAACGGACAAATGATTAATGATTCATTACCTGAAAAATAAAATTGTTCGTTGTTCAATAGTAACTCTCCTTTTTCTTATATTTATATATTAAAAGGCACAAAATAAGTGTTTTATCTAACACACGGGATTTCCAAATACATACAATAAAGTAACAGTGTTGAAAGGGATGTGTTTAATGAATGCAGAAGAGTTGATTTATTTTATTCATATACCAAAGACAGGTGGTTCGACTATGACCAACATCATCCGAGATCATTTTTTACCTAGCGAAAAGCTTGCGTATTTTCATAATGAAGACGACATTCAGCAAAAATTAAAACAAGTAAATCTAAATGAAATTAAAATTATTTATGGCCATTATTTGTTTGGAATTCATGAACATATCGAGAGACCATTTTCATATTTTACTTTATTACGCCATCCAGTCGAGCGTGTCATTTCTCTTTATTACTATTTAAAAAGTATAGAAGGGGAACCGTACGAAGTGTATAGAAAAATGACTTTGGATGAGTTCATTGAACAAAAAATTGAAGAAAATATACAAACTAGTTATCTTTCTGGGAATTTGAGCAATCCGAAATTAACGAAGGCCATGCGAAATTTGCGAACTTACTTTGAAGTCGTCGGTACAACTGAGCAATTTGATGAAACGTTGTATTTGCTAGGAAAACGTTATGGATGGACAAAGTTGTGTTACGAACGTGTTAACGTAACGAAATCTCGTCCCCGTATGTATTTCGCAAGTGAAAAGTGATCCACTTCGCAATTTAATTTTGATCCACTTGATTGGTTTCAAAATTGATCCATT
>NZ_JBEUEL010000020.1:0-56139 GCF_041725775.1 Pueribacillus sp. YX66
ACCTTCTGACATTTTTTGTATAGTTGTTAAGGTTGCTTAAGCACCATTATATTGACAGTTCAAGTGAGAGCCCTATCGACTTACACAAAATTCTTGACGGTACCTATTCTGAGGTGAATTTTGAATTTTATTTAATGTGTATTATAGGCATCATTTGGTAAAATGTCAACGTTAAATGGAACATTACCGTTCGACAAGGGAAATCTATCATTACATATAATGAACAAAATAGTAATAAATTTAATTAGTTATTTTTTTAAGCAACTAATAAATGGCTATAATATAATGTTTATATATAGTTTATTAATTTATTAGGTTAACTTGATTTATTAATTTAAAATGAAGTTTATTCAAAAAATAATGACTTACATATTGCGTTAAACGAAATTATATATTACTATATAAGAAACAAGGTTAAGAAATGATTTTTACATTATGGATTATCAAAATTTTATAAGGAGGGTTTTTGTTGAATGCGTACATGTTATTAGAGCTCCCATCTAGTATTGTACCAAGTCAAGAGATAGTAACATTCCGAAATAAAAGGCTAACTTATTCTAAATTAAGTGAGAATGCTAGTAGGTTAGCTAACTTATTGAAAAGTTATGGTATTAAAGCAGGTGATCGAGTTGGTATTATTTCAACGAATCGTCCAGAATTAGTTGAAACATTTTTTGCTACGTTTAAAGTGGGAGCGATTGCTGTACCGATTAACTATCGTGCAAGACAAGATGAATTTGAATATATGATTAATGATGTAAATGTAAACGCTTTATTGTTTGAGGAACGGTACGGATCTATTTTACAACCAATTATTGAACGTAATGATTTTGCTATTACGATTTGTTTAAACGATACACATCAAGCGGGACGAAATTATTATCACCTATTAGATGAAGTACGTGCGCCATTGTTAGACCAAGTAGATATTAATGCTGACGACACGGCACTTATTTTATTTACAAGTGGAACAACAAGTAGACCGAAGGGTGTGATGATTACCCATGGTCAACTGACAAACTACGTCATGAATCATTCCGGGGTTGCCGATGGTACTGATAAAGGTACGTCATTAATTAGTATTCCTAGTTATCATGTTGCAGGAGTAACAAGTATTTGTAATGCGATTTATTCAGGAAGACGCCTCGTATTAATGCCTCAGTTTGAAGCGAAGGAATGGTTGGAGACGATGGAACGAGAAAAAGTAACACATGCATTTTTAGTACCTACGATGTTAAAACAAGTACTCGATCATCCTAATTTTGATCAGACGGATTTGACGGCGTTAGAAAATTTATCCTATGGTGCCGCTCCTATGCCATTACCGGTTATACATGAAGCGATTGAACGATTCCCTAACTCAACGGATTTTGCAAACGCTTTCGGCATGACGGAAACTACATCAACAGTTACAGTGTTAAGTCCTGAAGATCATCGTTTAGAAGGAACAGAGGAAGAAATTGAACAAAAATTAAAACGGTTAACTTCTGTTGGCAAGCCATTGCCGAATGTTGAAATTATGATTGTAGATGAAGGGGGTAAAAAAATAGAAGAATCGGGGAAAGTTGGGGTCGTTTATGTACGAACTGACAAACAGATGAAAGGTTATTGGGAAAAAGATGATGAAACTGATGAAACAGTAGTCGATGGTTGGATACATACCGGTGATATAGGTTGGCTTGATGAAGATGGATATTTGTATTTAGAAGGACGAGATTCTGATTTAATCATTCGCGGTGGTGAAAACATTTCTCCAACTGAAATTGAAAATATTTTACATGCTCATCCGGCGGTAGATAGCGTTGCTGTAATCGGAGTACCCAGTATAGAGTGGGGCGAGGAAGTAATGGCCGTTATTATTCCGAAAGACAAAAATAATTTACCGACATTAGATGAACTTAAGGATTTTTGCCGAGATAAACTTGCTAGTTTTAAGCATCCAACGAAAATTGAATTTGTTGAATCATTCCCGATGACATCAACAGGGAAGGTAATTAAAAACGAATTAAAAGATTTGTTTATTACACAGTAGAAGAAATGATTTTTCTAATCATAAAAATATAAAAAACAGGAGTTGATTACGATGCGTTTTGAATTAACAAATGAACAACAAGCATTACAATTGGAAATCCGTTCATACTTAGAAGAAAAAATTACCGATGAACTATTAGAGGAAGTACGAACGACCCCTTATGGTCCAATCTGGCGTGAATATATCCGTACGCTAGGAAAAGACGGGTGGCTTGGAATCGGTTGGCCGAAGGAATATGGTGGTCAAGGTAAAACTCCATTAGAGCAATACATTTTTCTAGAAGAAATCACTCGTACAGGAATAACGATTCCGTTTATTACACTAGAAACAGTTGGTCCGACCATAATGCGTTTTGGAACGGAAGAACAGAAAAGGGAATTCCTACCAAAGATTTTACGTGGGGAGTTAGAAGTGGCTATTGGGTATACGGAGCCAGAGGCAGGAACAGACTTAGCTTCCTTGGAAACACGTGCTGTTCGAGACGGTGATAAATACGTTATTAATGGTCAAAAGGTGTTTACGACAAATGCATCTATATCAGATTATATTTGGTTAGCAGCCCGAACTGATCCAGATGCGCCGAAACACGAAGGAATTTCTATTTTCTTAGTTCCGACAGATTCGCCGGGTGTGACGATTACAACGACAAAATTAATGGGAGAAAAATCAATTGGTTCGAGTAGCACCTTTTACGATAATGTAATTATTCCAGCATCGAACATTATCGGTGAAGAAAATAAAGGTTGGAAATATATTACGGAACAATTATCGCTCGAACGTCTCATGCTGTCAACTTATTCGATGATGGAGCGTGTTATTGAAGAAACGACTGAGTGGGCGAAAGAAGCTGTTGTTGATGGAGAGTCTGCCATTAATCGTCCGTGGGTTCAAGAGAAATTAGCTAATTTAAAAGTAAAAATTGAAGTATTACGTTTGCTAAATTATCGCGCAGCATGGTCCCACGGTAACTTAAGTGAACCACCATTCAGACCATCGATGAACAAAACATTTGCAGCAGAATTGAATCAAGAAGTATACGATACATGTATGCAAATTATTGGTTTAGCTAGTCAGCTCGATGATAATTCGAAATATTCTATTTTAGAAGGTAAGTTAGAACAGTTCTCACAAAGTTATTTAGTGTACTTATTCGGTGGGGGAGCAAACGAAGTACAGCGTGATTTAGTAGCACGTTTCGGCTTAGGAATTAAACGTTCATAATGTGTAATAACATATATATGGAAAATTTTGGGAGGGAATATGATGGCATTAACAAGAGAAGAAATTGAAAAGTATTTAAGTTTAGAGTCTGAAAAAATTAAAGGTCCAGATGCAGTTTGTGAACAGATGATTCGCCACTGGGTAGAGATAATGGAAGATGAAAACCCGTTGTATAGTGATGAGGAATATGCGAAGAACTCCGAGTATGGTGGAATCATCGCTCCGCCAATGCAAGTACAAGCATATACGATGCAGCCGGTTTGGCCTAAGACAGAGCGAGAACCCAGTCCGATGGAAAGATTTATTAAGTGTCTAAGGGACGAAGGCTATACATCGATTGTGGCGACGCATCAAGGTCAAGAATATTTCGCACCTCTCCGTTTAGGTGATGAAATTAGTTACACGATCACAGTCGATCAAGTTTCAGATGAAAAACAAACGTCACGTGGCCCAGGCTATTTTGTTACATTTTTATGGACGTATTACAACCAAAAAGACGAATTAGTTTGTAAGCAATCATTTACTATTTTAGCTTATAATGCAGGAGCTTAATAGGAGGGAAAGGCATTGAAAAAAACATATAATCGAATAACGTGGGAAGAAGTTTCAGTTGGAGATGATTTACCAGAACATAAGCGAAATATAACCGCCCAATTAGTCGTTGGAGGTGCGATCGCAGCAACACGTGATTATGCACCAGTTCACCATGATTATCATGCTGCTAAAGAGGCAAAAGCTGACGATGTGTTTATGAACATTTTAACAACAAACGGATTAATTGGTAAATACCTAACCGACTGGGCAGGTCCAACAGGTAAAATTAAAAAGATTGATTTGGGATTATCAGTACCTAATTATCCGGGTGATCAAATGGTCATGATTGGTGAAGTAACGGATAAATTTGAAAAAGACGGTGAATACTTAGTCGAGGTTGAATACGTAGGAAAAAACAAAATCGGAAATCATGCAACGGGTAAAGCAGTGTTAGCACTTCCAAGGAGGTAATGAATAATGAGTAATATTGTAAATACTCGAGATAAGACAGCGATTGTTGGTATTGGAACAACAGAAATTAGTCGTGATTGTGGTCGGACGGAATTAAAGATGGCAGTTGAAGCAATATTAGATGCAGTAGAAGATGCAGGTATTTCTGTTGATGACATTGATGGTATGGTTAACTATACGATGGATAAATCAGAACAGTTAGAAGTTGTAAACGCTTTAGGTATTCCTAATTTAAGTTTCTTCAGTAAGACACCCTATGGTGGGGGTGGTAGTTGTGCTACGGTGGCGCATGCTGTGGCAGCCGTTGAAGCAGGGTTGGCAAATTACGTCGTTTGTTATCGTTCGATTCGTGATGCGTCTCTTCCGGTGCGTATTGGAGATTTTGATGCATCACAGCAATCATACAACGATGATGACGTCTACTATGGCATGTATATGCCTTACGGATTAATCACACCGGTATCATGGGTTGCGATGTTCGCGCAACGTTACATCCATGAATTTGACATTGGGGATGATGCGTTTTGGCCTGTTGCTCAAATAAATCGTGAAAATGCAAACCGCAATCCGAGCGCATGGTTCCACGATCAAAAACTAACCTATGAAGAATATATGAATTCACCGATGAACGTTACACCATTAAGACGCCATGATTGCTGTCTCAATATAGACGGCGCGATGGCAGTAATCGTCACAAGTGCGGAAAATGCTAAACATTTAAAACAAACACCAGCATATATTTCTGGTGTAGCACAAGGAATGCATACGCATGGTGAACAGATGACGAGTTATTACCGTAAAGATATTACGACACTTCATGAAGTTGTAGAATATGGTGATTTAATGTTTAAAATGGCAGGTATTACACCTAAAGATATTGATGTGGCACAGTTTTATGATGCATTTAGTCCACTTGTACCAATGCAGTTAGAAGCATTAGGTTTTGTTGAAAAGGGTGAAGGAGTAGATTTTATCCAAGATGTCGATCGTCTTCGTGTCGATGGTGAATTGCCAATTAATACATCCGGTGGATTAATGTCTGAAGGATATGTACATGGGATGAATTTAATTGTCGAAGCAGTTAGACAGATTCGTGGTACTTCGACGACGCAAGTTAATGATGTTGAATTTTCATTAGTTACTGGGGGATTAGGTGTACCATCCAGTGGAATTATTTTAAGACGGGGGTAATGTAAATGGTTAAATATAATAAAGAATATCCAACTCCAAGACCGTTAGTAGATGAAGATACGATTGAATTTTGGACGAAATTACATGAAACGAAACAATTGCACGTGCAACAATGTAAAAACTGTAACACATATTCCCATCCACCACGACCGGTTTGTCATAACTGTCGTCAGTTTGAGCTAGAATGGGTTCCGGTTTCTGGAAAAGGCAAAATTTACAGTTACGTTATTTATCATCGTTCAGTACATCCTGGTTTTGAAGTGCCATACGAAGTTATTCTTGTTGAATTAGAAGAAGGAATACGGATCGTTTCGAATATGGTCGACTGCGGTCCCGAAGATATCTCTATTGGAATGCCAGTTGAATTTGTTCCAGATGACGATGTGTTTGAGGATATAACACTTCCGAAGTTTAAACGAGCAAAATAAACAAAGTGGGTGAAATAGATGGATTTTTCGTTAAATGAAATGCAGGAAGAATTTAAACGAACAGCACGTAATTTTTTCAGTGAGCAATGTGACTTAGCTTCATTACACAAATTTGAAGAAGATGAAAATAAATATTCTGAAGAACTATATCAACATCTAGCAGAATTGGGCTTTTTAAGCATAGTTATTCCGGAAGAATACGATGGAATTGAAGGTGATTTACTCGATTTAGCGATCATTATTGAAGAAGCGGGATATGCAACATTAGCCGCGCCGTTCTTTTCAACGATTGCTTATGGAATTATGCCACTGTTGAAATACGGAACAGAAGAACAAAAGCAACACTTTTTACCAAAAATAGCATCTGGTGAAATAAAGTTTACTGGAGCATTTGCTGAACCTAATGTGAACTATCATTACGAGCATGTATATGCCGAGGCGACAGAATCAGACGGGCGATTTGTCGTTTCAGGAAAAAAGTTATTTGTACCGTATGCCAATATAGCAGATTATATAATAGTTTTAGTCCGAACAGATGAAACAAAAGCAGGAACTGAAGCAGGCTTAACATTATTAATAATTGAAAATGATAATCAAAATATCGAACTAACAGAATTAAGCGGAATTAGCCCAGAAGCAATGTACGAATTAACTTTTAAGGATAAGTCTGTTCCCATAGAAAATGTTTTAGGTGAAGTTAATGACGGCTTCGAGGTAACGAAAAATATATTAGAAACAGCAACAGGCTTGCAGACGGTGGAAATGGCAGGTGTCATACGCCGTGCGCTCGACATTACGAATAGCTATGTAAAAGAACGAAAACAATTTAATATTCCAATTGCAACATTCCAAGCAGTACAACATCGTTTAGCAGACATGTTTACGGCCGTTGAAGGGGGATATTTAGCAGCTTATCAAGCAGTTTCCCGTTTAGCCCAAGGAAAATCAGCTTCGAAAGAAGTAGCGGTGGCAAAAACTTGGCTAAGTCAGAAAGGCCAATACGTCTTAACAAGCGCGCATCAATTACACGGTGGAATCGGTGTTGAAATGGATTATCCACTGCAATTCTGCTTTAGACATTTTAAACGATTGCAGTTGCAATTAGGTAATGAACCGTATTATGTAAAACAGTTGGCAAAAAGTATTGCTGAATCAAAAGAGGAGCAATACGCCTAAATTTAATTGTTGATTCCTTTTGTGCCTCAACTAATTAAAAAATAGATGAATAGGTGGGAAAACAATGGTAAATCAGGCCTTGTCAGGTTTGAAAGTAGTTGATTTTTCATGGCATATAGCAGGTCCGTATTGTACGAAGTTATTAGCTGATTTCGGTGCAGAAGTGATTAAAATTGAACGACCAGAATTAGGAGACCCATCAAGGGAAGAGGGCCCCTTTCCAAGCGACAAGAAAGACTTAAATGCTAGTGGACTTTATCTTTATTTAAACAATAACAAAAAAAGTATCGAATTAAATTTGAAAAGTGAAAAAGGTAAGTGGATCGCTCGTGAATTAATAAAGAAAGCAGATATCGTCGTAGAAAACTTCGCACCAGGTGTAATAGATCGTTTAGGATTAGGCTATGACTCGATTAAAGAGTTAAAACCTAACGTTATTATGACATCCATTTCCAACTTTGGACAGACAGGAGAGTTTAGAGATTATGAAGCAACAGAATTAATTACGCAAGCGATGAGTGGATGGATAACATCAGTAGGTGAAGAAGAGTACGAACCATTACGAGCAGCAGGTCGACTTCGTATTTTAGAGTACCTATCTGGAGCATTTGCTGCGCTTTCAACATTAAGTGCCATTTTAGAAAGACGAAAAACGAATGAAGGAACGCATATTGACGTATCGATTACGGAAGTAGGAAATATGCAACGTTCTTATCCAACAGTCCAAAACTCGTTTCCATCACGTGTATCCAAAACACAGAAACGATTCCGTATGTTACCGAGTGTAGAAAAATGTAAAGACGGTTATATTGGAGTTACTGTACTTACCGGTCAACATTGGGAAAACTTCTGCGCGATGACTGAAATGTATGATTGGATCGATGATGAACGGTTTACGATGATTCCACAGCGTTTAAAGCATAAAGAAATTTATCAGAAACGTTTCGATGAATGGCTTATGCGTCATACGCGACAAGAAATTTTAGAGTTAGGTGCTAAGTGGGGAGTACCAGTAATTCCTGTCCCGTCATTCGATGAATTACCAGAATTCCCACAATATAAAGATAGGGATGTTTTCATTGAAGTCGAGCATGCACATGCAGGAAAAGTGATTCAACCTGCAGCGCCTGCACGTTTATCAAAAACACCTTGGCAGTTAAAGTCAGTTGCACCGACATTAGGTGAACATAATAAAGATATATTAAAAAGTATTGATAACGCTTCCGAAAAGGATATTGAAGAAGCTACAAAGTGAAGTAGGGGGATGAATGATGAAAGGTAGGTATTTTGAAGGGATTCGTATTCTTGATTTAACAATGTGGTGGTCGGGACCTTTAACGACTTCCTATTTTGGAGCGCTTGGAGCGGAAGTGATTAAAATCGAATCAGTACAAGCACCAGATGGATTTAGATATACATCGGTTAAACCGATGGAAAAATGGTGGGAAAAAGGCCCACAGTGGAATGCAGCTAACTTAAATAAGAAAGGACTTACTTTAAATTTACGTGACGAAAAAGGGGTAGAGGTTTTTAAAGAACTGGTAAAGCAAGCTGATGTTATCATTGAAAATTTCACTGCAAAAGTAATGAAAAACTTTGGCTTAACATATGAAAAATTAAAAGAAATTAATCCCGAAATTATTATGGTATCGATGCCGGCCTACGGATCAACAGGTCCGATGAAAAACTCACCAGGATTTGCGTATACATTCGAAATTTTATCCGGTATTGCTCAAGTAAATGGTTATGAAAATGATAACCCGCTCATTATTTCAGGTGTCGGTGATGTAACATCTGGCTTCCACACGATATATTCCATTTTAGCAGCATTGGAGTATCGTGAACGTACGGGAGAAGGGCAATTCATCGAGATAGCACAAGTTGAAACGTCGATTGTACTTTTGGGGCAACCATTAGCTGATTTATCAATGAATCAACGGGTCTGGGATCGTATTGGAAACAAACATCCGGGTATGGCACCGCATGGTATTTTCCGTAGTAAAGGTGATGACTCATGGATCGCAATTGCAATTACGAACGATGAAGAATGGCAACGTTTCTGTGAAGTAATCAGTCGACCTGATTTAATGAATGACGAACGATACAGTACAATTGAAAATCGTTACGAAAATCAAGATGAATTAACATCAATAATTGAGGACTGGACGACGCAATATACACATTATGAAGCGACGGAAATTTTACAACAACATGGGATCAAGTCAGGTCCTGCATTAGAAGTGGAAGAGATGGAGCATGATCCATATTTAGGGAATATGTTCCAGGAAATTTCCCGTGAATTAACTGGCACGCATTTATTCCCATCTTGGCCAGTCACATACGATGGGGAGCGACTGCTACATCAATGTCCTGCACCGACATTAGGACAGCATAATGAGGAAATTTTAAAAGAATTGCTAAATTATACAGATGAACAAATTTCAGAGCTAGAAGAAGCAGATATTATTGGAACCGTTCCATTGAATGCAACAGAAAACTTATAACAGAAAGGATGAGTATGATGAGTTATAAAATGGGTGCAAAGTATAAGTGTGAAGAATGTGAAAGTGAATTTGTTGTAATTAAGCCTTCACCTGGGGCTTCATTAAAATGCTGTGATAAGGAAGTTAAAGAAATATAACATTTTCAAAAAGGGGAATGACTTATGAGTAATCAGTTAGGTAAACGTTATATTTGTGAAGAGTGTGGCTCAGAAGTATTGTGCACAAAAGGTGGAGATGGCAAAATCTACTGCTGTGATCAGGAAATGGATATCAAGCAACCAGTAGCACTTCCGACAGCAGATTAATTAATATACAAAAGATGGATTAGATAAGTAACAAGGGGGGAGGGAGCAATGCAATATTATGAACTTCTTAACGGTTTACGTGTACTTGAGATTTCTCGATATAGCTCATGTAGTTACGCGGGGAGACTGTTATCGTTAAGTGGTGCTCATGTGACAAAAATATTGCCAGACTCGCTCTCTTTTTGTTCTTTTTATGATGAGTTGAAGACGATGATTAGTTTAAAGGCATTTAAAAAAGAAATAAACAAATATGTATCTAAATCAGATATCGTTATTGCCGATTGTTATTTTGCACATTATGTTAGTGATTTATATACAGGAGCGGGCGTCTTCATTGAGTATCCCTTTGACTATTTAAATGAAGAAAAGGAATTACAAGCACGATATAGTTGGGCCTACTTAACAGGAGAGTCGATGGGGGATTCGTTATTTATTGGAGGAAGTCCAGCGATTAGCTTAATTGGTGCCCATATTGCTTCAGCATCGTTGTCTGGATTCATTAATAATGAGAGAAAGCCAATCATCATTAATATTAATAATATTATGATTAGCGCATTAGAAGGTGCGTATGGTCACTATATTGAAAGTCATAAATTACGTCAACGTGTAGGAAATCGCCATCATTCGTTAAGTCCAATGGCAATATTAAAGTCGAAAGATAAACGTGGGATTTTAATTGGCGCCCCCACGACAGCACATTGGCAATTATTGTCTGATTGGGCGGGGATAGAAACAGAAGAAGCTTGGCTAGATGATAACATGAGGCTCTCTCAATCCGAAGCAATTGAAACACGATTATCGGAATGGACAAAGTTATTTAAAGCAGATGAGTTATTTCATATGGGACAGATTTTTCGATTACCTTTTGCGAAAGTTCAATCAATAGATGAAGTAAAACAATGTCAACAATTACATGCAAGAGACTTTTTTATTCGTGAGAAAGAAGACATAAAGTCATTCCGATTGCCTTGGCTCATCAAAGAAAATGAAATTACTCTATCCTCAGTTTATAGAAAACGTCCGTTAAATCGTTTACGTATATTAGATTTAACAACGATGTGGTCAGGTCCTTATTCTACAAGAATTTTTGCTGATCACGGTGCAGAAGTAATCAAAATTGAAGCACCATACCGACCGGATGGCATACGGGCTAATAAAGATAATCAAGCACCTTTTTTTAAAGAGTTAAACCGTCACAAATTAAGCATTACACTCGATCTAAATAATCCCGGGGAACGGAATTATTTTTTACAACTTGTAGAAATAAGCGATATCGTTATTAACAATTTTAGTCCACGTGTCATGGAAAATTTAAATTTAACAGAATCAACATTGTGGAACTATAACCCTAGTTTAATCATCATTGCAATGTCAGCTTTTGGTGCGACAGGTCCTTATCGTGATTATGTTGGCTATGGACCGACATTGGAAAGTATGGCTGGAATCGCTTATTTAACTAAAGATCAAAAAGATGCCCCATATTTACCAGGCTTTTCGATAAGCGACATATTAGCTGGCATTCATAGTGCTTATGCACTTTTAAAAGCGATCTATTTTATCGAGCGAAAAGGTAACGGGATATTTTTTGATATTTCACAATACGAAGTCGCATGTCAAGTTGTCGGCCGTGAACTGATACAAGGGAATGAAAGGAAACAGCAGACTCCTGTCTATGAAGTGAATAGTTTTAAAGAAACGCTAAGACGTTATCCTGTCGAGCCGATTTTTTTATCAAATAATACGAAAACAATCGGTTATCCTTGGAAAAGTACAAGGTGGAACAAATCGAGTGGGAACGTGCCCCGTTTTGGTGAACATAATGAACAAATTCGTAAGTTAATTACTTCAGGTCATTGACAATAAATGAAAAAGGATGACTTAAATATGAAATTTAATCATTTACATGTAGAAATGAATAACGATATTGCTTATGTATTATTTAATCAATCAAAAGACGATAATCAATTTAATGTTTCGTTAGCGCAAGAGCTGTTGTATATTGGAAATTATTTTATTGAAAGTGATCATTTAAAAGCAATTGTCGTTGGTCATAATGGGCCGCATTTTTCGCGTGGTCTATTAAATGAGCGTGGAGACGTAGTAGTAGATGATGATATCGTAAATGTGGCCTCAGAAGCAATCGATACATGGAGCCGTATTTCCTTTCCGATTATTATGGCTATTAATGGACATTGCCATTCGGTAGCACTAAGTTTTGCAACCATTGCCGATATACGTTTAGCACATGATAATGTTCAATTTAAAGTACCAGAGGTAACACAAGGTTATATACCGATTGGGGGAATTACACAACGATTACCACGAATAATTGGAAAAGGCCCATCAATGCCGATTCTATTAAGTGGAAAAACGATGTATGCAGAAGAAGCTTTAAATTACGGATTCATTAATAGAATCGTTTATGAGGGGACGGTTTGGGAGAAAGCTTGCAAACAAGCAGAACAATTAGCGGCCATGTCTCCTATATCCATGCAATATACGAAAGAATGCATTTTACGAGGTGGTGATTTACCATTCGAACAAGCATTGCGCCTAGAAATCGATATGTATATGATTTTGCAGTCAGGTGAAGATCGAATGGAAGGTGTCAATGCTTTTTTAGAAAAACGCGATCCGATTTTCAAGGGGAAGTAAAAACAGAAGAAAGACTAACTATATTGTCAAGTGAAAAAATAAAGCAATTTATAAAATAATGTATGAAATAAATGCATGCCAAATAAACATCAGAAAACTTAATTTTTTCACTCATTGACGAATTTCGTAAGGTTCATTTTTAGTTACTATCGCACGAATAATGTAACAGATTTTTCGAGACACAGCACCAACTGATGTTAAATGATGTTTCCCTTCTGAACGTTTTTTCTTATAAAAAGCTTTCAAAACAGGATCACTTCGAGAAGCAACTAAGGCAGCTTGAAACAGTGTTTTTCTGAGATAAGGCGATCCACGTTTACTCATCACATTATGGCTTGCATCAAATTGGCCAGATTGTGATACAGAAGTATCAATACCAGCGTAAGTGACTAACTTCTTAGGGTTAGAAAACTTATGAATATCACCTATTTTGCTCAATATTGTTGTACCAGTTACTGGTCCGATACTTGGAGTCGTTTCAATGACAGAGTCAATGGAATTCATCAATCGTTTAATTTTATCTTCTGTTTGTTTAATTTGTGCTTCTAAGAAGTTTAGTTGTTCAATCATGGAGCGAAGTTGAAAAGTAAATGTGTCTTGAGCAAACTGGATTCCAAAGGAATTTGAAACCACTTTTTAAGTGCTTTGACTTTAATTAATCCCACACGATTGCGACTAGCTAAACGTAATGTTTCAGCAAGGATATCGGCTGTGATTTTATTAAATGCATCCGGTGTGGAGTACTCAAATAACGCAGTTTTTGAAGTTTTTCTAAATACGCCAACCTTTGCGAAAACCGTATTATATTCAGGAAATACTTGATTTAAAACAGCAATGATTTTACGTTTAAAATCACTGGCAGTTCCAACAAGGTAAGAGCGATAACAGGTCAATTGGCGTAAGAGAACATATCCTCATTCGCTAACGTAGTGTCTTCAAATGAAGCGTAACGAATAAGATCGGCTATTAATACCGAATCAATGATATCAGTCTTTCTTTTTCGAATTTCAGTTCCTTTTCTCCAACCATCGGTTTAGATGGGGTTAATGACATGGACAAAATAATCAGCTTCCTCCTAGAATGAAAAAAGAGCTAACCAATAAAGACTTGTCGCTTCCATTCCCGTAAGGAAATGGGACGAATCATCTAAAATAGTATTTAAACGGGTGAGTAAAGAATGATCATCTTCAAGTGTGTTAGAGAAAGAAAAGCCTTTTAAGACTATTTTTCCTTCATCGTCCATAACGGAAGCAACATGTGTGCGTTCACCGATATCAATACCAAGATAAAACATACTCTTCCCTTCTTTACTTATTTGGATTGAACGCCACTCACCTGAAAAGCGTCACGACCTTGTGCTAAATACGGAGAGTAAGGCAATGCGCCCCTTCAACATCTAACTCATTCGTAAACAGCTTAACAGAGAGGGATCAGTCTATCAATTACAAGTTTAGTAACCCAAGGAATAAACGATCCACCTCTCAATCCATTAAATATATTTACTCAAATAATTGAGGAAATACCAATAAGAAATAAAAATAGGTTCATAAGATTTCCCTGTTAAAATCGGAAGATTAAAATCTTAAATATAATATACAAGGAGTTAATTTCAATGTTAAATAATGATGATAGTCCTATCTTATTTGAAAAAGACGAAAATATTGCACTAATCACATTTAATCGTCCTGAGCTGTTGAATTCATTTAATACCGAAATGAGGGATTTATTATATGAATTAATGAAAGTAATCCGTGATGATTCGACTATCGAGGCTGTGGTGTTTTCTGGTAGGGGCCGGGGATTTTGCGCAGGTGCTGATTTAACTGAGTTTGGAACTGATCCAACGATAATTGAAAAACGGAGAATTCGTTTGCGCCACGATGTTTGGGCATTGATGACGAATTTAGATATACCGTTAGCTGTAGCGCTTCATGGTTTTGCCGTTGGGTCTGGCTTGGAAATAGCGATGTTATGCGATTTTCGTTTTGCAACAAAAGATACCGTTTTATCACTTCCGGAAGCAAAAATTGGTATGGTGCCAGCGGCTGGAGGGACGCAAAGTTTACCACGTTTGATGAAACAGGGAGATGCGTTAAACTTTGCCTTAACAGGGAAGCGGATTACTGCAGAAGAAGGTTATCGAAAACATTTGATAACTGAAATCGTTGCTGAAGATCGCTTACAAACATATACAATTGATTATATGAAACGACTTGTCCATGTGAATGCAAAAGCGATAGAAAAGACAAAATCGCTTATAAAATCGGGTTTAGATATGGACTTAGACGATGGTTTACGCAAAGAAACACTTATCATTAAGCGTTTCTATGCTAGTTAAAGTACCAATTCATTGCCAAAATCTAATAAAAGTTAGTTGAGATAAGTACCGTGCTTCAATGTTAATTTATTTAATTATCGAGCATTCTTTGTTGAATTTTTCTTGCATATTGTTGTAACTCTTTAATATATTTTTGTTCGATTTTTTTACTATATCGTGTCTCAGGGAAATAAATTCCGATAGTTGCTACGATGAATTCGTTTGAATCGAAAATAGGAACCGCAATACCAATCGCATCGGAAATACGTTCACCTTTACTTAATGAGTAACGTTGTTTGCGAATTTGCTTTAATTCATCACGTAATTGTTTTTTTGTTAAAGTAGCAGAAGTGTATTTTTTGTATTCGACTTTTTCAAAATATTGATTGATTTCATTGTCAGATAAAAAAGCTAAATGCAACTTTCCAGCAGCTCCGACATATAAACTATATTCATCGCCAAGTGGAGTTGTTACCTTTAACATTTGGGTACTTTCTCTTCCAGTTAAAAATAAATAATTATAGCCAGACCGAATAGTTAAATAAACTGATTCATCCGTTTTAGTAGCAAGTTCTTCAATGTATCGATCGGAAATAGCAACAATATCATATTTTTGATATTTACGGATTAATTGAAAGAGGAGTATACCAGGTGAGTAGCGTTTAGTTTTGTCGTTTTTATACAGTAATCCACGTTCTGCCATGGTTGTTACTAAACGGAATGCTGTTGTTTTACTAATATTTAATTCTTTTTCTACATCAGTTAAACTGATCGATTCAGAACTTAAAAACATACGTAATAATGAAATGGCATTATTAACGGTATTTAGCTGATTAGGTGATTTTCGATTACCCAAATACATCACTTCTCTCCATTAGAAATTGATAGTGCATGAATGTCATAATACTATGATTATACACCTTTATCAAGTTTACACTATATTAGTTTATTTTTTTCATAAACTATTTTACCGTCAATCCAAGTTTGTTGTGCTGTCAATGTTTTAAGTTGATTAAGAGAGCAAGTTAATGGGTTATGATTAAGTACAATAAAATCGGCATTATATCCGACAGCAATTTTCCCACGAATATGTGCCCAATTACTAACTTTTGCAGCATTGGTTGTAAATAACTGTATCATTTGTTGGCGAGTGAGTGCTTCATTTTTATTAATATATTGTCCTTTGCGAGTTTTCCGTGATGTCGCTGTGTACATGCTTTTCCAAGGATTAATTGTAGCGACAGGAGCATCGGATCCAGCTGCTAGTGTAATACCATGATTTTTTACTGTTCGCATTCGATAAAGCCATTTGTGAAACACTTTTTCAACATCTTGTACATAACGATTACCATGATCATAAATTAAGCTTGGATTAGTGACAACGTCGATTTGTAGTCGTTGGATATCTTTTAAGAACGTATCAGGACATAAACTCAAATGTTCAAATCGATGCGATAATTGTACGTTTGTTTGTTTTTCGGCTTGTTTAATCGCTTCGATAGCAACAGCAATCATTTCAGGTTCAACGACATGTATAGCTAGTGGGATATGATGTTTACAGCAAGTAATCGCTATTTCAGTTAACTGGTCTAAATTCGGATTAAGTCCATTTGCTGATTCGATGACAACTTTCACATGGCCAAGGGATAAGCGCCCATCTTTGATTACTGTTGGCTGCTCATTCAATTGTTGCTTTATCGAATGGTAGTTTTCAATGTTTGTCATTAGTTGCACGGTAATTGGCCAATCATCGTTGATTATTTTCGTCCAAAGGAACACATCGGATACGTCATTTGTCGGTGATGCATCATAGACGGCAACAATTCCGTATTTTAGCAGATCCGTTTGTAACTTTGAAATACTTTGTTTTATTTCCGTTTGGGATAAGGGAGGGATAACCGTTGATGATAACCAGGCATCACCCCCATAGATAATACCAGTCGGTTCATTTGTTATTGGGTCACGATCAACTGTTACATTAGCTGGTTCAGAAGAATGTTTAGAAATACCGGCCATATTTAATGCTAGGCTGTTTAATACCGAAACATGCCTAGTAACGTGACGTAATCGAATTGGATGTTTCGTCGATGCTTGATCTAAATCCCATCGTGTCGGATGACGTTGTTCTCTTAAATAAAAAGTGTCATAATTCATCGCACGAATCCATTGATTAGGCGGAAGAGTCATTGCTTTTTTATGAATGAGTTGAATGATATCAGCGATACTAGTGACATTTGTTGCATCACAAGATAATGAGACATATTGACTTAACACGCCCTTTAAATGAAGATGGGCATCAATTAGACCAGGCATGACTGTTCTGTTGGCACCATCGATGATTATACCTGATTTGGATAAAGGGACGTCTTGTTGTTTGTCAGTTAAAAGAGCGATGATTTTTCCATCAGCAATCGCTATCCCTTTTGCGACTGGCTGCCGTGGCTCCATAGTTAAAACGTTTACATTTTTAACAACCGTATCAGCGAGTTTATGATTATACATTGATTGTCTCCTTCATGTAACAATAATAGAAAGGTACTATCTATTTTCTATATTTATTATAAAGTAATCCAAAAAGGATATAAAGAAATTTAGAAGAAAAAGGAGTGGAATTATATGAGATTAAAAGGTAAAGTTGCTTTAGTAACAGGAGGTTCTTCTGGTATTGGTAAAGGGATTTGTTTAGCATTTGTAAAAGAAGGTGCAAAGGTTGTTTTTAATGGACGTAACGCTGAGAGGGGAAAAGCGACAGAAAAGGAAATGTGTGACTTAGGTTATGATTGTAAATTTATCCAATGTGATTTATCTAATCATGATCAATTAACGGGTCTAATCGATCAAGTAATCGATACTTATGGGAAATTAGACGTTTTAGTAAATAATGCACATGGTGGAATGGATGAAGATAGTTTGTTTGAAGATGTTTCGGATGAAATAATGGAGAATGCACTTAAAGGTGGATTTTTGCCAACCTTTATTTTAATGCGTGATTCGTTACCATATTTAAAAGAAACAAAAGGTAAAGTGATTAATTTTGTATCAGGAGCTGGTATGATTGGTTTAAGTAAAAAGACAACTTATGTAGCAGCGAAAGAAGCAATTCGAGGCATTTCACGTGTGGCAGCAAATGAATGGGGCAGATACGGGATAACGGTAAATATGGTTTCGCCAATCGCTGGGTCACCAGGTGTTGATGATTGGAAAGATAACGATCCAAGAGCTTATGAAAAAATGGTTTCGTTAATTCCACTACGGCGACTTGGTGATGCGGAGGCAGATATTGGTCGAGTGACGGCGTTTTTAGCAAGTGATGAAGCAAGTTATATAACGGGTCAGACGATTATGGTAGACGGTGGGACTGTGCTAGTACGTTAAATAAATCATATATAGAAATGAGTGATTGAAATTAATAAAATGCTTAAACCGGCAATCATTTCAATCTCCTTAATTACAGTAATGTCAGCAAGTGCAATTTCACCTGCTCTCTATTTAATTGCTGCTATTTTCCCTAATGCAACACCAACAATGATAAAGGACCATCTTTAACGATTGTTCCTTTTTCTTTTATTTCAAGCTATTTAGTTAATTACATGTCAAAACGAAATTTATTATTACTTGGTATATCGATTTATATTATCGGTGGAGTCGGTGGACAATTTGCGAATACAATTTGGATATTATTATTATTGCGCTTGTTATTGGGGGCCGGTGTTGGTTTAATTTTACCATTATCAATGTCGTTAATTAACGATTATTTTACAGGGGATGAACGTACGAGAATGATGGGATATAATTCGGCATTTAGTAATTTTGGTGGAATTGTAACGATTGTGGTCGCAGGAATTTTAGCTACATACGGTTGGAGAATACCTTTTAATGTTTATTTAATTGGTTTTGTCGTTATGTCGCTAGTATTCTTCTTTATTCCTAATGAAAGAGTTAAAAATGAAGTAACGGAAAAAGAAAAAACAGGTATTCCTTGGATTGTTTATGTTTATGCATTAGGAATGATGATGATTATGATTGCTTACTTTTCCATCTCGACAAATATGGCCTTGTTTTTAGCAGAAAACCAATTAGGTGAATCTCGCTTAGCTGGGATGATTATATCTTTTACAACGATTGGTGGAATGACAACGAGTTTACTTCTCGTACAGATTCAATCAATTTTTAAAGAATATACAGTTACGGTTATGTTAATCGGTATGGGATTAGCCTTTACATTTCTATCATTTACTAATTCCATTATCTTGATTATGATAAGTGTATGTTTAATTGGTTTTGGTCAAGGAAGTTTATTTCCGATTATTATTTTAAAAGCATTAAACCGTGTTGGACCACAGTATAGCGAGCGTACGATAGCGATTACTTCTAGCTTTGTTTTTTTAGGACAATTTTTATCACCTGTTGTACTAGAGACTGCTAGTAGTATTTTTAATCAGAAAATGATTCGTTTCCAATTCACTTTTTTAGCGATATGCTTTTTTATTTATTTAGCGATTACCATTGCATTTAATATAAGTAAGGTTCTTCGTTCATCATAAATCTAAATTGATAGGGGTGTTGTCTGATGTTAAAAGAAGTTGCAGCTGATATATATAAAATAGCATTACCAATGGACTACAATATGGGCTATGTGAATAGTTACTTAATTAAAGAAGATGAAGGTTATGCAATATTTGATACCGGTGAAAATAGGGAGGAAGTTAGAGAGATATGGCGTAATATTATTGCCGATGGGTACAACATAACAAAAATATACGTTACCCATATGCATCCTGACCATATCGGGTTAATAGGATGGTTTAAGGAAACATATGACACGGAAGTGGTTGCTGCGGAAATAGGTTATGAGTTTTTATTGGAGGAACGTAAACGTTTTATTAATGGAGTTTATCAAAATGATGATATGGTAACATTAATCAAGTGCTATGGTGGTCCCGAAATTGAATCATTTGCTAGCAGTTATTACAAATATGATACTTATCAATTTGAACCGACGCAGCTGTTTAAAGATAATGATATTTTAAAGGTTGGTCAATATGCTTTTAAAGCCATTTGGACACCTGGTCATTCTCCGGATCATTTTTGCTTTTATGATGAGGCATCGAAGATTATTATTACAGGCGATCATATTTTACCTCATATTAATCCAATTGTCGTACCAAAAGATAAACGTAAAAACAAGTTGAAAATTTATTTAGACGCAGTAGATAAATTAACGGATTTAGAAGCAGAATTAGGTTTACCAGGCCACGAAGGTATCATCGAAGGATTAAACGAACGGATTGCAGAAATGAAAAAGCGATATAACAAACGTTTTCGTCAAATCGTTGAGTCTGTTCAACAAAAAAGTAAAACGCCCTATGAAATATCAGAAGAACTGTATAAGAATAATACACCGACTTCAATTATGCAAACTTTCACATATATCGTATATTTAGAAGCGTTAGGCTATGTATCAATTACCGAAAAAGATGGGATTTATCAGGTGAATGGGGAAATTGTTACGGACACATAAATATTTGTATATTCTCCATAAAGATAGAAGGGGAATGGATTACAATTAGGAAAGTTGATAAAATACTTACAATTTAAAGCAAAACACTATATTAAATATGTCATTATGAGGAAGGATATATATATCAAAATAATGACTGAAATATTCATGTGAAAACGGGGTGAACATTTTGGATAAACAACAGTATAAAGTATTATTGGAAATGGATGGATTAGATCGCAATAAGTTTAATTTGGAAAATTTACAATTTTGGAGTGAAACTTTAAAGTTTAATTTTAGAGCTTCTTATAAAAACGATACTTACGAAAACTTACGACCAATTTTTAGCTTGAAGCAAAAGGTTGATCATATTGAATAAAAAACCTATTGAATTTCTCCAATGGGATATAACAAAATTGTCTAAAAAAATTAAAAATAAGGAACTCTCTCCTGTTGAAATAACAACCACACTATTGGATAGAATTAATGATCATAACCCTTCTATAAATTCATATATTTCGATTTCTGCTGAAGCTGCTATTACACAAGCCAAAAAACTGGAATCAGAATTATTAAATGGCGTGTATAGGGGACCTTTACATGGTGTACCAATTGGATTAAAAGATAATGTGAATGTGAACAATATGCGAACAACATGTGCTTCTATGTATTACGAGGATTTTGTACCAGACGAAGATGCGACCGTCACAGCAAAATTAAAAAAGAATGGTGCTATTATTATTGGAAAAACAAATATGCACGAATTCTCTGCGGGTGCAACAGGAGATTTATCACATTTCGGCCCAGCTAAAAATCCTCACAATATGAAGAAAATTGCTGGGGGATCAAGTTCGGGCTCTGCAAGTGCTGTGGCTGCTAATTTAGCATTTGCTTCGATAGGCACCGATAGTGGCGGATCTATTAGAATTCCCTCGGCTTTTTGCAATATTGTCGGATTAAAACCAACGTTCGGACTTATTAGTACGTATGGAATAAAACTTTTAACTGCTACGCTTGAACATGTCGGGCCGATGACAAAAACAGTCAAAGATAATGCACTTCTGCTAAATACTATTGTTGGTTATGATAAAAAAGATCCTTATTCTATTAATTTTAAAAAACAAGATTACACACGATATATTGGAAATAGTATAAAAGATTTGATCATTGGCATTCCGAACAATTTCTTTTTTGATTTAGTTCAAGAAGATATTAAAATTTCCCTTGATGAAACAATTAAAGATTTAATGGATATCGGAGTCAAAACGAAAAGAGTCACGATTAACACGATAGAGGATTTAGTTGTCGCTCAACAGATAATTATTACGGCGGAAAGTTATTCGATGTTACAAAAGGAACTGAGAGATGCTCCTGAGAAAATAAACAAAGAGGTTAGAGATTTTTTAGTAAGAGGTGCCAATATACAAGCTAGTGAATATTTACATGCATTAAAAATCAAACATAGAGCAATCGATGAATTAAACAGTTTATTTAAAAGAATCGACTTTTTATTGGCTCCCACTACGCCTGTTTTTCCACCTTATATTGGTCAACGTTTACTTGATATTAATGGTGAAGAATATCCGACACATATGTTAACTCACTTAACCGGAGTTATGAACACAACTGGTTTTCCATCTATTTCAATTCCTGGAGATTCTATTAATGACCTCCCCCTTGGTATACAACTAGTTGGGAAACCTTTTTCTGAAGCCAAGATTTATCAATTAGCTTATGTTATAGAAAAAATACACTTTTAACAATAATCTTGTTGTAACAATAAATTAGTTCTATATCGGACTTTATAGTACTTAAAAGCCACACATAATTTTATAAAAGAAAAACAGGAAAACCTCATCTATAAATAGGCGAGGCTTTCTTGGTAGTCTTTGAATCTGAAGATAATTCATCTCCAACCTCTTTCATATCTTTTTTTACGGAAAGATTTATTGCAACTCAAATTGAATTCTTGTTTATATCTACTATAATACCTTGTATATCATTCTTACCACATCATGTGAGTGAAACACGAAATAGTATAGCAATAATCGCTCTCAAGAACTATTTTTTCATAAAATCTTCTAAGAAATAAATTATCGTAGTGAGATTAACTGACCGTTATAATACTTCTTATTAAGGAAAGCGTTCGTTTGCTCAGTTTACAACGCCGATAGAATTAGTGAATTGCATAAAAGCTAGGAATGCGATTATTGCTAGGGTCTGAAGAGCTATTCCAACTATACTACATATAAAACCAGCAATTGCCATACCTTTACCCTTTTCTTGATTATTGTCTATCTCTTTTTCACTTTTTGGATAAAGAATAAACCTTGTAACACCTGCAATTAACTCAATAAACGCCAAGAAAATCGATTGTATCCCTAGTGTAAGAATAGCAATTGATTTACCATTGATTCGGTCGACATTATTCGAGCTTAATAAAATGTATACGAATTCACATTAAAAATCACATTATTATTAACATATTATTTTCCCCCAAAAAACAACGAAGTTATGCGGTTTAGAAGCATTAAAAAAGGTGAATTTTAAAAATTCACCCCAAAAACAAAAAATAGTCTCTCGGAAATTAAATTTCCGCATAAGCTCTAGTCTTTCGACTAGGGCTTTTTATGTGCTTCACCCCCAAAAATCAAAATAATAATGAGCTAATTGCGATGTTCTGTAATGCGTGTGGCTCTAAGGTTTGTGAAGAGGGGTAAATTTATTTTCCCCCAAAAAACAACGAAGTTATGCGGTTTAGAAGCATTAAAAAAAGTGAATTTTAAAAATTCACCCCAAAAACAAAAAAATAGATGAACCCTTGTCCTATATAGGTTATACTTGTTTATAACCACATAAACTAAAAACCTAAGGAGGTCCATCTATTATGGCTATTATACCACAAATGAGTTTATTTTCATGGAAAGATATCGAGGATTTAGGAGATTTAAAAAGACTAAAGTTGGTCATTGAACATTTACCTGATGAAGAACTAATGATTACGCTAGAAAAGCAAAGAAAAAACGGAAGAAATGATTATCCTGTTCGCGCTATATAAATGTCAAGATAAGAGTGTACATTTTTGACTAAATAAGAATGTACACTTTTTGTGGGAGATGTATTTAATAATTGTTTGGCTTAAGCCAAAAAATTATTAAATTTTCGCCACGATTATACAGGACTCACCATCTTTCTTTGATTTACTTTTCGCTTTTTATATGGTCCTTTAATCGATAAGAATCACCTACTATATTAACTACTGTTGCGTGATGCAGAACTCGATCTAAAATTGCATTTGCTAACTTAGGGTCCTGAAATATCTTTGCCCAATCTTTAAAGTTTGAATTGGTAGTAAATATAGTACTTTTATTTTCATATCTTAAATCAATCAATTGAAAAAAATAATTTAGCGTCATCTGAATCAATTGGCAAATATCCAATTTCATCAATAATCAATAATTTATATTTGGCATAATGTTTAAGCCGGTTCTCTAGTCGATTCTCAAGTTTTGCCTTCTTTAGATTTAAAATCAAGTCATGACATTTTATAAAATAGGTACTCGTTCTCTTTTTAGCGGCCGCAATCCCAATTGAAGTTGCCAGGTGAGTTTTTCCCACTCCACTGGTACCTAAGAAAACGATGTTTTCTTTTCGTTCGATAAATCGTAAAGATGCAAAATCTAATATTTGTTCTTTATTTACAGATGGTTGGAATTCGAAATCAAAATCCTTAATTTCCTTGTGATGTGGAAATGCTGCTACTCTAACCATTGCGCGTACCATGTTTATTTCCTTCATATCAATTTCATAGTCGGTCAATTTGATAAGAGTATCCACAAATGAAAGCCGATTATTATTCATAAAATCTATTGTTTCATCTAAATGAGTAACCATCTGATTCAGCTTTAAATACTCCAAATTATCGACCAACTTTGTATAACTACTGCTCATTATCGTACACCTCATTAATCGCGTCTAGATTTTTTAATGCTAATTCCTCTATTTCATTTGTGTAGGGCAATTGTTTACTTAATGTTTCAATATAGTGTTCCTGCTTATAATTTAGCTTTCTCTGCTGTATTTCGTGTTGAACGATTAATTCCGTGCTATAATAAACGTGTATATGATTGTCATACACTTGTAAACTTACAATTTTTCCAATGTAACCTGCTGGTACAGAATATTGGTTAGATTTGTAAGTAATCATGTTTGAACGATTTACCTTTACAAGTGTATGATTTATTTTATAAGCCTCCCTTATTTGTTTACTTGGTAGTGGTAGTAAATGATTCTTTTCTTTTTGGAAACTCAGTATTGGTATTTTACCTGAACCTTGGTTATATTCATTGTTTACACGATTACATAGTTCTTCTATAAACTCATTCAACTCTTCATAGTTAAACTTTCCCTGATAAGCATGTATTTCATCAATTATTTTCATAGGGGCTTCAACCTTTCCCTTAGTTTGGGCTCTTCTCGCAATGCACGGTTTTACTTCAAAATTAAAATCTTTTGCATACTGATGGAATCTTTCGTTTACGACTCCTTTCTGATATTTTGTTCGTGACTCGTCCATCGCAGTTTTCATATTATCTACTAATATTGTTTTAGGCACCTCTCCAAATCTTTCAAAGGATTCTGTTAAAAACGATAATAATATACTTTGTGACTTAGATATTGATAAATGATACGCTCTGAAACGTGAAAGCGATAAAAGTAAAACAAAAACATTAACGTATAAAATTTCACCATCCTTTGTAATGTATTTCATATTTTCCTTCCAATCTAATTGTGCTTGTTCTCCTGGCGGAGTTTCAAATCGTATGACATCTTGGCTAGCATGTTTTCCTCGATTCGCATCAAAATATTGTTGGAATTCAGGTTTTTTAGATATATAAGTCCGAAAATTAGATGAGGAGCAATCTAACCCATAATTATCTTTTAAATACTGCCATAATACTCGCTTGTAATAAAATTTTTGCACAGAATCAGGAGACAACAGCTCCTTAATTACATTTGCGAGTTGCTACAGTGATTTTCGGATTGTGCTGTTCCTGCAGGAGTCTGCGTGTAGCCGAATTTCACACAATCCATATCAGCACTAATTCATTATCATTTTACCATTATGCAACCTGAGTGATTAATTGTGTATTGATTCGATCAACTGCTAATTTCGATGCATTATAAATAAGTGTTACGATATCAAAATGAACTTTAGCTCGTTTACCTGTGCAATAACGCACGTTATTAAGTTGAAAAAATTCCTTAAGATATGCATTCACTCGCTCAACGGCGGTACGCCGTTTAAATATATTTTTCCATGCCACAGAACCACGCGCCGGTGCAGTATATCGGCGAAGGTCCTTTGTTATTTTCATTTTAAATACTTTTTGACAAATACCATCATTAGCTAACGGACAATCAATACACTCTTTGGGTTGGGTATATTTTAACGTTTCGTACTTGACATCGTAGCTATCGTATCGATAAGAGTGTTCCCTGAAACAAGTTGGCGCAAAGTGCTTATCAAATCCAATTATTTCAGACTCATTGCGTTTATTATAAGCAATGATTGATTGATGTCCCATTTTGTACACCTGTTTATATATCGCTTCGTAATCATATCCAGCATCCATTGTCTGATAACGTAATTTAGGCAGCGATAAACGTTCGTGAATACCCTTTAAAAGTGGAATCGCCGCTTTACCATCATTTAAATTTCCAGAGGAAACGAGTGACTGCAAAATATACTGACTTGATGTTCCAACAGCTAAATGTCCTTTGTAACCAAACCAAAATTCATTTTTACCTTCACTATTTTTCTTTACACCCCACTTAGGGTCTGTTGGGACCTCCTTGCGTAGCTCGCTCAATGAAGCGTCCAACTGATTTTCGATTTTCTTTTCATATATAGACATGTTAGCCTCTTTTTCAGCCTGTTCTTTTAACCATTGTTCACGCTCAGCTTTTGATTTTCGTCCACGTTTTTTCGGTTCAGCCTTCGGCTTTTCTTTTTTCGTAGGTGCTTGATCGCGTGCTTCGAAGTGAGTAGCATCAATTGCGACTGTGTCATCAGTAACGAATCCCTCTTTAATCGCTTGAATAATAAGCCTCTCTTTCACTTCATCTAAAACGTTAGATTCACTAAGTTGTGTAACAAGTCTTGAATAAGAGGATTCCGATGGAACCGCATCAGACACACGAAATCCACAATTTAATTTAAAAGCGATATCATCATCAAGTCGTTTAATTAGGTCTTTAATTGTCGGTATACGTTCAACATAACGAATAAAAAAGGAAATAATCATTGCTGGATAATTAAGTTCTGTAGGTGCACCTACCTTAGTTTTTTTACTTACCTTAGCATAGATTAAGTCCATGTTTATTGCCGAAATAATTTCATTATATTTTTGGTTAGACCAGCTATAAAAAGTCAAGGTAAAAATAAAATTAATTTCAGAAATGTGATTTAGGTTGCATGTCATATAATTCTTGGATGCTAAAAAAGCATTCTTGCCGTATAATAGTCATAGGAAGTATCTCTCCAATCTTTTTGATAGTGTGATTTCAACTACTATTATACAAGATTTGGGGAGGTACTTCTTTTTTGACAACTCAAATCCCTTGCCCTGTAAGGGCTAGGAATTATGAAATTCACTCAAGTAAATAGTTAATTTAAAAGCCGATAGTATGTCTACTTTTAGAGTAGTCGCATTATCGGCTTTATGTTTTTTCAAAAAGAAAGGAGTGATTCAATGGAGGAGTTAGGGTATAATAATACTGAGGTGATTTTCATGAATAGATCATTTCCAGTGTTATATGAACAGGATGAAGATGGCTATATCATAGCAACTTGTCCTATTTTAGAAGGTTGTTATTCTCAAGGTAAAACATTAGAAGAAGCTTCGGAAAACATAAAAGAAGCTATTAAGTTATGTCTTGAAGAGTTAGACGAGGAAGAAATTCCGAACAAAAAAATATTCTTCGGTGAAGTGGTAGTGCCTTGAGTCATTTTCCTTTATTGTCTGGGGAAAACATGATTAAGGTGCTCGAGAGAATCGGTTACAAGGTTGCTCGTCAACGAGGTAGTCATGTGAGGTTAATACATGATAATAAACCACCGATAACCGTTCCACTCCACAAAGAACTTGGAAAAGGATTAACTCGCAAAATCATCAGAGATGCGGGTTTGACAGTGGATAAGTATATAAAGTTAAGTAAATAGTTAATTTAAAAGCCGATAGTATGTCTACATTTAGAAGTAGTCGTATTATCGGTTTTTTTGTTTGAAAAATGGAAGGAGGAAGATAATATGTTTAAATCGTTGCGCCATCAAAAACGAGAAGAATTAAAAGAAACATCTGTATTGAACACGGACGCTTTTGATAAAAGACGGTTCGAGCAAATATTTGGTATGTCCGAACGTTTGCAGTCGATTGAGGAGTTAGCAAAAGTTAAAAGTTTGCCCATGTTCAAAGGACTTCTCGGTGACATGTGGGCGGGATTGTTTAAGTTAAGTCCTGAACTCAAAGAGGATGTTCCTGAACACCTAGAAGCGAACCACTCAATCATGAACAAAATCATGAGTGAGGAGTCGTTTCAGGGCATAAGAGAAAAATCGAAGCTAGACGATATGTTCTCGGCTATTGGTGCAGTACGATTCGGTGAAGAAACTTACCATTGGTTAATGGAACAAAAAAGAAGGAACGAAGAGTTAAGTATGGCGATGGAGGAAGCGCAAAAGCAACTTGAACATAGCCGACAAGACTCTGATGAATCCGATGAAGGTGAACAAGGAAGTGGTGGAGGGGGAAATGAAGATGCTCTAAATCAAGCGATGTCGGAATTTGCTCAACAGATGGGTGAAGCGTTAGAACAAAGTCAGAACAGTTTCTCGAGAATGGTAGCTAATGCTATCGAAGAAACGAGAGAAACTGAACAGAACTTGAACGCTATGATTGGTGGAATAGAAGCGGGTACAGGTACTAGTAAAGAATTAAATAAAGTGCCATTGAGAGATAAAATAAAACTCGCAGAAGTAATTTCAACCGATCCTGATATGAAAGAAATAGCTGAATGGGTCGGGCGTTTCGCTAAAATCGCTCGTACTAAACAGAAGATGAAACATAAAGATAGTACGGAGCAAAGTGGTGTAGAACAAGGGAATGATTTAGCTAGGGTGCTACCTAGTGGATTGGTTCAATACACGAACCCCGCTACCAAAAACGACTTTCTAAAGCGTTTTGCAGAAGGTCAACTCATGCAATATGAACAGAAAGGGAAAGAAAGTTTGGGACAAGGTTCAATCATACTCTGTCTGGATCAATCGGGGAGTATGAAAGATTTGGACAATCAAGCAAAGGCTTTCGCTATTGCTTTAATGGCGATTGCTAAAAGGCAGAAGCGAAATTTTGTGTATATTCCGTTTAATTGGAATGTAGGAAATGTTAGAACTTTCCCTAAAGGTAAAATCACACCCTCTGAAATTGTGGAAATCGCTCGTGAATTTATGGGCGGTGGCACTGTTTTTACAGACCCTTTAAAAACAGCACTCAACTATATAAAAATGGACAGGTACAAAGATGCTGATGTTATCTTTGTGACTGACGGTGAAGCTGGGATAGGTGAAGCTTTTTTAGAGAGGCTCAATGTAGAGAAAGAGAAATTAAAGTTCAATGTTCTCTCGCTTGCTATTGGAAGCATGGCACAAGTGAATACACTTGAACTCTTTTCTGATAGAGTTGTTAAAATCAAAACCTTCGATGAAGATGGAGCTTTTGAGGCGTTTGAGGTATAAAGGAACGACCTCATAATTTGAGGTCGTTTTTGTCCTTTTTGTTAATTCTACATACATATGAGGTTTAATAGCATTTTTTCTAAGAGCGAAAAACACTACACAAATACTACACATTGATTTTATAAACCTTATCATATCAATGCTTGTAGGCATAGTTCAAAGGCGGTTGCCGCCTCCACTTAGTAAAGCTCTGCCGGAGTGGCGGAATAGGCAGACGCACAGGACTTAAAATCCTAAAGAGTACTCACAACATGAAAACCTTGATATAATGCGATTTTACAGCTCCATTCTCCAAAGGATTTGAACCAAATCCTACGAAGCTAAGGGAGCTGTTTTTTAATGTCTAAAAACTTCAAAGAAACTTTAAAAGATGGTTTACAATTTGTTTTATGGACAAAGCGTTTAGAGGAAAAATCAGAATTAACCATCAGAGATTACAGGCAAAGAATATCAGAATTTATCAATTTCCTTAAAGAGAATTATCCAGAAATTAAATTTGTAGAGGAGGTTCAGAAAAAACATTTAAGACACTACATTGAAGAAATGGATGCAAGAGAACTTAGCAACACAACTATTAATGGTAAGCTGCGTTATATTAGATCATATTTCAATATTCTAATAGAAGAGAATCTAGTAAGTGAAGATTTCAGAAACCCTTTGGACGGTGTTGCACTTAGGAAAGAAAAGTTTGACGACAAACGCCACTTATCTAATGAAGAATTAGAGAAGTTAATTTCATACCCAGACAAGAGAACATTTACTGGAATCCGTAACTACGTTTGTATGCTTTTAATGCTTGGAACAGGTATAAGACCATCGGAAATGTTAGCTTTAAATGTTGACGATTGTCAAGAATATCATATAATTGTTAAAGAAGAGGTATCAAAAAGTGGAGAAATGAGAATACTGCCATTGTCAACAGGTCTTCAAAGAGAACTCTATAAGTACATCAAAATAAAAGGAGACTGGGGAGGAGAGATTCTTTTTCCTAATCATGAAGGAAATAGACTTTCTACTAGAGGTTTGGGATACGCTATAAAGAAAATAGCAGATGAAGTGGGAATAGATAGAGATTCTGTTGGGACTTATTCATTTAGACACACGTTTGCTATTAATTATCTTAGAGAAGGTGGAGACCCTCTAAAACTTCAGAAACTTCTCGGACATACGACTCTAGAAATGACTAGACGATACGTTAGATGGGATATAGAGGACTTAAAGAGCGACTTTGATGAAAGATCAATAGCAGAAAAATTCATTAAGAGGAAAAATAAAAGGAGACGATAATTTCATGAAGAATTCTTATATCACTAAGTCTTATGACGTAGTGGAGAGAAACAGAATGACTAGAGACCAAGCACTTCCAGGATTTCCGTATATCTCATATAAAGCAGCTCAAATGGTTGAAATGGCTTACAGTTTTAAATTACTTTTAAGAGACAATGCCTTGGAAGCTTTATACAGAGACAAAAGCCGTAAAGTGAAGTCAACGGTAGACATGACTAATAAAACACTCCGAGATATAACCACGAAGGGTTATTTAAAGACTTTATCTCTGGGACATGAGTATGGAAACATGTACACACTAGACGAGTTGGGATTTGACTATCTCGGAGTAAGACCTTTTGACACCAACTTCTCACGTAGGGACTTGATTAGATACTATGCAGTCAATAGAGTATTCAGTGATCTATGCTTTGAGTACAGAGAAAATCATACAGTAGAATGGGTTACTGGAGGAGAAATTGGAGACGCTGCTTCTATTATATGGGAGGACAGTACACGAAGAAAGGCGATTAGAAGTGACGTTTGGGTATTCATTCAAAGCAACTTCAGACACGATAGAATGGAGGAAATTGTAGAAATCCAAAGTAAATACACAAGAGAAAAAATAGACGATTTACCAGGACCAGTAAGTGTAAATGCTGTTAGTGTAGAAAGAGATAATTACACGTTGAAGCTTGTAGAAGATGGAAAAGAATGTATAAGTAACGATGAGGTTGAGAAGTGGGTGGACGGAAGGTAATGGGATTCCTTTATTGGAGTCCCTCTTTTTTAGCCCCCAGTGACTAAATTAAAAATTCATCTTGAGACAAGTGGGGTCGGTTGCTAGTAAACACCTATACACGGAACACAGGAGTCGATTTTCTCGTCCCCCGCCCATCGGGAAATAACGGGAAATAGTCAGGAAATAATGGGAAATAAAAAGAATAGTCTAATTATTTCCAGGAAATAGAACACTCGTTCTTTTATTTCCCGTTATTTCCCTTCATTATATATCAAAAAGGCGAAAGGGAACATATGTTTTATAACTGTTTGAATGGGAACACTCGTTTTAATAGCATGTAACAATCCGAACACACGTACTAAAAACGAGAAAAGTTAGGACTTTAAAACTATTCTACATACGAACATAAGATCTGTTTTTGATCATGGGTACACAAAACAAGCGAAAATATGGGACTTTAAGCTCAAATATTGCATAGATACTTGCATAGTCGGAAAAAATGTTTTATTATGAAGTCAGTCGCGAGGGATTGCAAGCGACGATAAAAGAAAATTAAAAAATGTTAAAAAAGGTATTGACTAACCTATAGCGTATATGTTATAGTAAAGTCAGTCAGTCAGACGGCAAGACAAGCCGACTAACTATATACTATCGTATACGAGCGTATGTCAATATGCTATAAACCTTTAGAGATAGCGAGGACAAAGACGTTACGGTACAATGACGGTGTATAGATAGTTAAAATTTTTCTTTACCGTTTGATTGAAAACTTTAACATTTAATTGAAAATATGTATTGACTAGTCTATACACTACATGTTATAGTGTAGACAGTTGAAAAAACTGTGAGGTGATTAGTGGAAAGTGAATTTTGCTAGCAAATCCGCTAGGGTTACGGCTCGATCGGGTTTGTTAGCACCAAAAACAACATATAGATATATAGCGTCAACATTAGTATGACGTTACGTGAATAAACCACGTTATAAAAACCTGAAGGGGTTACGGGAGATTGACCGAGTGACAGAAACGGAATCGTTTGCACCGATAGCCTGCTAGGTTAGCCACGATATGCAGTAAAATCGGGGGGGCTAGAACCGCATAGACGGGTAAGGGGATCGAACTAGGATACACACTACATCTAACAAACTAGGTAAAACACATGCCTGGTTTATGCTATTGACTATATCGACTAGTCAATAGTATACGCTAGGTATGTAAACCTAGAATAAAACAAATCGAAAGGATTGATAAAAATGACGAACATGAACCTGGAAACAGGAACGGCGTGCGAAAGGGGTGATACTGAGGAAACAGTACATACATTAGAATGTGCGTGGTGTAGTGAAGAAATGGAAGAAGCTTACGACACGACAAAAGACGGCGAAAAGCTATGCGAGGACTGTGTAGATAATGATACCGTATCGTGTGACCAATGTTATGAGCTAATCCATGTAGACGATTATTACACTGTGCATGGCGCTCCAATATGTTCAGATTGTAAAGATGACAACACAGTAGAATGCGACAACTGCGGTGTTCTGGAGTGGGATAATATCGCTCACTCAGACGACAGTGTAACGGTATGTGACCGTTGCTATGATTTGAATTACACAAGGTGTTACGAATGCAGTGACATACTTAGACTTGATGAAGCATTACTCGACAGACATGCAGATCCATATTGCACACATTGTTACGTTGAAGAAAGCGACGTAATCAATGATTACATGTATAAACCTATTCCACGCTTTTATGGTGTAGCAAGTGAAGGAGACTACTATGGTGTAGAGCTGGAAGTGGATACACCGAGCGGTGAATATGTAGACTTACACGATGCTGCTGAGTCTGTTCTATATTGGGCAGAAGATGAAGCATACAACAAGTATGATGGCTCGCTAGACGACGGGTTCGAGATAGTTACACACCCGTTAAGTTTTGACTATCATATGAACGAAATGGACTGGGAGGAAATACTGAATGACTTGAGATACAAGGGGATGAGATCTCACGACGTCGGCACATGTGGAATTCATGTGCATATCAGTAGACGTGGGTTCGGTGACACAGAAGAAGAACAAGACGAAAATGTGTCAAAACTTCTCGCAATAGTTGAAAGAAATTGGGACGAGTTCGTGAAGTTTTCGAGAAGAACAAAAGGACAGCTCGCACGTTGGGCAGCCAGCTATTGCAACTTCTTAGAGGTAGATCCAAAACGTGTATGTGAAAAAGAATTGTTGTCGACCGCAAAACGTACGGGCAGGTACTTTGCGGTCAACCTGGAAAATACTCACACAGTCGAGTTGAGACTGTTTAGAGGTACACTTAATATTAACACTTTTAAGGCTACTATTCAATTTGTAAAAGCTATACGTGACTTAGTAGTAACTCATACAATGGATGACATTAAGGCTATGGAATGGAATGACGTAGCTAAGTATCTGGAAGAGCGTGGATACGAAGAATTAAACAAGTACCTGGAACAACGTGGGCTATCATATGGAGTTAGAAGTAATGATATTCCTGCATAGTCAATAGATTACTCTAATAAAATTATAAAGGGGATTGATATTTAATGTGTAGATTAGGCGGAGTAGTTTTAACGAATAGACCGAGATCAGTTGACAAGTATCGTCAAATTAGTGAGGACTTGCTTGGAATGTTAGTCAAGATGGAAGATGCTTTAGGTGGTGATGGAAATAGTCTCACGTTCCATTATCCTAACGGCACGTATCGAATTATTAAAGAACACCGTAAAGTAAACCGTTTATTCAGCCGCTTCGACGAGATACAGAAGAACCTAATGGACGGAGCAATTATCGTACAAATGCACGCACGATTAAGTACATGCGGACCTAGTGAAAAACATGAAAATATGCACCCGTTCGTACATGGAGAAATTATCGGTTGTCATAACGGACAAATTTACGACAAGCATATCTGGGATGAGTTGGAAGAAAAGTACGGTATTCAACCTTATTCAACAACAGATAGCGAAGCTATGTTTGCAGCTATGTCTATATATAGTCCGACACTAAGGCCAAAAGGTTTGCAAAACGTTCTGGATATGTTGGAAGGGTCATACGCAATCACGGCGGTGTCGAAGAAAGAGCCGAATATGCTCACACTAGTAGCAGGGGATAATCCGCTTGCGTATTGGAATAATCGTAAAGAAGGAGAATTTTGGTATGCAAGCACCGTAGAATTGTTTCCAGAAACATTGAACATACCGACACGAAAAATTAAGAAGAAGTACGCATATGGAAAAAACAAAGGTAAAACGTATACAACAACAGTTAGAAACGTTATCGAATTGGAAGAGGGTGAGGGGCTATATATACGGTCACATAAGCGTAAAGTAACTATGGAAAAACATCAGTTTGATACGTGGGGAACGTATTATAGTCCGTACAGCAATTGGAACTTTGGATCAGCGTGGAGCGACGAGTGTTACGGATGGACGGACGAGGATATAGACGAACTGGAGAGAAAGGGAAGTCTGTAATGGCTTCTCTTTCTGCATGAAAAGGGGATATGTGTAATGGAAAAAATCAATGTTTATACAGTTAAACAAGTGAAAGAAAAGACTATCGACTACTTAGATGATATTACAGTCAACAGTCCAGAGGACGCTTACACGCTATTTAACAGAGTGTTCGATCTGAAAAACAAGACGAAAGAGCATTTTGTCATGGCTTGTCTGAATATAAAGAATAAAGTAGTAGGGCTACACGTTATACATATTGGATCGATTAATATGTCACTGGTGAGTCCTAGAGACGTGTTTCAATCAGCTTTATTAAACAATGCTAAAGGAATAATAATAGCTCATAATCACCCAAGCGGAGATCCAGATCCGAGTCGTGAGGACATTGAAGTGACTAAGCGTTTAGTTGAAGCTGGCGACATGTTAGGAATTGATGTCCTGGATCATATCATTATAGGCGATTGCTATATAAGCTTACGTGAAAGGGGGCGTATGTAATTAATATTGAAGAAGAAATCAGAATTAGACTGAGTGAAGAAGGCGTTGAAATGTCTGAACAAGAAATCAAGAAAACAAAAGAGAACTTCTTGAACGCCTTATACATGGTAGGATATTGGGATATTCTTGATGAAACAATTCAGAATACACTTGACGAAAGGGAAAATGTGTAATGCTAATGTTCACTTATGGAACGCTTAAAGATCCGCTACGGCTGGAACAGGACGGGGCGATTATCACAGTAGAAAATGCAGTAGTACAAGGATTTAAAATGTATTCAAACAAAAGGCTTCTTTCCAATTACTAAAAGGACAGGAAACACGAACGACGTCATCTATGGTACATTGTTTTTCATTCCGAAACACGTTATCACACAATATTACGACAGGATCGAGGGCTACATTCCAGGACGAGATCCAAAGCTAAATATGTACAATCGTGAAAAGGTTAATGTATCCGTAAATGGAAGGCAAGTTGAAGCTGAAATGTATGTAGCAAATGAAGATATGTTTGAAGAACTTTATGAGGACTCAAACTTAGTCGAGTCTGGAAACTGGGACGACGTGGGGAAAGCGTTGTCGTGTTTACGATTGGGAGTGGTGACATGAAAGAAGCATTAAACAAGCTTTATAGTCTTAGAAAACAGTGGGAAATCAAGCGAAATAGCGCAGTGAATAAACAAGTTAGGGGAATTGTAAAATATTCAAAAGAAGTGGATAAGATCGATCATATTCTGATTGGAATTAATCTTACTATAAACGAACTTGGAGGGGGTGATCTATTAGTAGAACAATCTGATACATGTACTGAATGGTGTCCTAACTGTGAAAGTGAAGTAGAGTTACCGTATGAATTTAAAACACATAAATGTCCAAATTGTAATGAAAGAATACTTCCGTGTGCTCAATGCTTTATATCGAATTGTCAATATTGTCCACTTTAATATTAACTACTCAATAGAATATAGGGGGTTATTTAATGGAAAAAGACAGGTATTTTTACTATGACGGAGAAAATCCGCCAATGGAAGTATCGATCCCTAAGCTTAAAGGGACGAATGGAACTAGTCGTTTCATGGTGGACCACGTTTTAATGAAAGGCAAATCCGACAGACAGTATAACGCAGTCATGGGTAAACGTTACGGAGTTTTTCGTAATCCACTACTATTTGAAATTCTCAATTCTAAAAAATGTTTGGAGGTTATTTAATTTATGGAAAAAACAAAGAAATTAGCTACATTTAGAATGATCGTAGAGGAAGCAAATAAAGCAGGTGTTACCGAAGTACCTATGAAGACTTTTGAAAAGTTTTTAGATGTTTTAGGACAGACTACAGCACGTAATGAAATTTTAGAAGAAATTATATTTGAACAAACTGGATGGAGTATGCTGGAATTGGAGTTAGAAGAAATTAAAAAGATTAGAAAACATGCGGAAAAATTAGACGATAGAGAAAGGAGTGAAGGTCTGTTTGATATTTTGAAAATAATGGAAGTTATTTCGGATATAGAGAGGAGAAAATAGATGAGTGACGTAAGACTAAACTCTAATAAAGGAGAATTTAAAGACGACTTTAATAGACTTAAAAGATTCGTGGAAAAGGAATATGAAATGACTGTTACAGAATTTTGGACACATACACACTAGATGACGGTGATTACGTACTCGTCAAATTATTTTATAGATAATAGAAAACCTAGAATCGTTTTGCTATACTGAAGGCAAAAGTGCTGGAGGAGGATAGGGATGTCTGTACCTTCTGGGGGATGGCAATCTGATTCTGGGTTACTAGACATTGTTGACGACGCTACACACTATAACGAACCTAGCTCGTTAACTGTGATTGCAGTATCTATCGCAGTCTTAATAGTTGTGTTTACATTTTTATATTTAAGTACTAAGGACAAGGAGTAGCTGGATGAGGTACAGGGGAGTTAGGGGAAATTAATACACATAAATACACGTTAATACAAAATTAATACACCAGAAAAGCTTGTTGTGACGGGCTTTAATACACTTTTTCGCTCTCCTGTATTAAGGTTTCAGTAAGGTAAGAAAAACAATTTTATACAATTAATATACTTGAATATTCTGAAAAAAAAAACGGGGTTTTTGAATCTTTAAAATTCACTTGACATTTGACAAGGTTGAGTGTATTATAATAATTGGATAATTGTGCTTACGCCTCTCCTACTAATAATATATTAGTAGGTTAAATTATATAATATAATTGTCAGAAAATTCTGCACAATAAAATAAAATATTTTTTAGGGGGTTGATAAATTCTTAATACAGGCTGGTGTAAAAGTGTATTAAACCCCGCCGTTATACGGTTTCTAGGTGTATTAAAAGTGTATTAATTGCGTATTAAGAGTGTATTAATTATACTAGTCAATAGTCTAGTCAAGAAAGGGGAGTTTGTTTTGCATTGCAAAGTATGTAAAACAGTATTAGAAAAACCTAGTTACCGTCAAATATTCCCACACTTTAACTTTCCTGCTCATAGTACAGAAGATTGGGAGATATGTAAGCATGGACTACTTGAGCAGAATATGTCACCTGCTTATCAATTCTTGAAACAAGCAGTCAATTTATCGTCAAAAGCAAATGATTTTCCAGACATTAAAAACTTACTGAACGACAGCAGCAGTAATTTTGAGTTGTTGCTTCAAATTGATCGACTAGGAGAAATGATCGCTATTTCTTTCCCAGAGATTGAAATAATAATTAGTGATAACTTTATTCCAGCGGAAGTGCAACTTGATAGATACACATATCAAAAACTAGTTGCATATGAACTGGAGAAGAACACACGTGATCCAATTTTTCTTCGGAATACAACGAAAGAGATGTTTGAGTGTACACAAAAAGGGGAAATGAATTTAAGCAGTCCTTTCTATTATGGAACAATTCCCGTTAGCAGAACTTCTCAATCAATTCGTGTTCCAGTAGAGTTAGTGCGAACGTTACGTTACCCTTTTATACATAGGGAACGTTCACTAGAAAGAATATTAATGGAATACGCTGAACATCTTAACGTGTCGCCCAGAAACGAAGATATAGCCTACTTAATATTAAAGAGAGTATAAGACCTTCAAACATCAGAAGGCGTGTAAGAGGAGAACGTGCGTCGTATACAGTAAACTACGTCAACATGGATCATCTTCCAGGCGATAAACGCTCCGCTATTAATAAGGCGTTGCAAAGCATTGACACTTCTTTTATAAGACAAGCCGCAGTCGGGATGGATAACAAACCCCTAACAAGCGTACGAGTGGACTATTCCGATAAAAAAGAGATTGATAAACTCTCAAAAGAGCTTCACGTCCCAGTCTACAAAGTCACGACAGCATTGTTATTATATTCTAATTATGTAAAAGCTTGACAAACTATATGACTATATTATAGAGTATGCAGTATAGGGGGAAGTAGGGATCAATCTGATTAACAATCTTAATCACTTCAAAGAATTTCTATGGTTGTTAGCTGGTACGGGAATTATAATGTCGTTTATTTATCTCGTTGACAAAGCACTATAAGGAGGACGACTATGACACCTAAATACAGGGAAGGGGACATTCTCGTCCATAAACACAATAGCGTTATAGGAAAAATAACTGTGATTGCTTCAGATGATAAATACTATATCGTCGAGAGTCATGGAGAAGTTTACCGCTTTTCTCACAAGCATTTAGAGCATGAGTGGGATAAGAAAGAGGGATAGAATGACACGTAAAGAATTGGAGGATGAAAAAGTTGGAACAATGTCCGATCTGTGATACATGGGTCGTTACAAGTTGCCCATGTTGTGGGACGATTTTCTGTCCCGACTGTTTTATAACCGAACATGAACTGGAAAGTGAGGGAGGGGAGTAGCTTGACTAATACCGATTATTTCATACGTAAATTCTCAGAAGCTGGTTTAAGTATACAAATTACAATCGAAGACGATAGCATTGTGGATATAATTGTCCCTAATGGAGAAAGATACGAATATTTTCGTACAAGAGATGTTGACCTTCATACAGCATTAGTCCTTATGGTCGATAAATTATCTGAAGAAGGTTTTTTATGATTATTTTATTAAAAATGACATTTTTGTGACTATATTATTAATCGTAATGTAAGATAGGAGGAGAAAACTAGCTTGCTAGAGTTATACCCTTACCAACAACAAGATTTAAACTTTCTCTCCCAGTGGGGACGATCTGCAAATTTTTCCGAGCCAGGAGCTTCTCCTAGATAAAGAGGTGAGACTCCAGTTACAAGTTCGATATTTTTCTGAATCATTTGAATTAAATTTACTACCCATCCTGGAGCAAGAACTCCGTCTAGTTTTTTAATTGAATTTATGTCGTCAACAGGTATAGTTAATCCTGGTTGCCATAACTTGTTCGCTAAGTCTTTGATATTTCTAATGCCAGACGCATTTTTATCGACAACCAGTTGTCCGTTAGCAAGTGCTACGTTTTCAATGACCAATTGAAGTAATTTGTTAACAATAACCTGCATCTCAATAAGCTGTTCAGCTTCACCCATTCCCCAGAAACTTTTTTGAATTGGGTAGTTAAGACCTCGAACGAATGGATATTTGCCATGCATGTAGAAATTTTTGTCGTAAGATAAAAGAACATTTCCTGCTACTACAATCCTAACTAACCCGTCATTTTTATCTTTCTTCCAATATTCGATTAGAGTTGCTTGCCGCTGTCTCGGATCTTCATCGTCTTCGCTGTCGTAAACACTAATTTCAGTATTCATTTGGTCGGCAACGACTTGATTTGCTTTCTCTGGATACCGTCTTTTGATGTATTCTATTGAACGCTTCATTGCTGTGCCACAGAAGTCTGCATTTTGTAAGTCATCTACTTCGTTAGGGTCAACAAAGAAGTTTACGGGATCAACAATTTCAAACGCAACGTCTCCTAGACCATTTAACTTATGGGGGTCGAAAAACACCTTCCATATGCTTGTTCCAAACTTTAAACGTTCACGTTCGCCTAATTGCAACGATTTCTCAATCCCATTTTTCTCTAATATAATTTTTACAATTTTAGTTAAATCTTTTGCAGTCTCTTCTGTATCTGGACGTGTAGGTAGGACGATGGGGTCTGGTACGTTCGTAGTCAAATAAGGCATCAAACTTTCAACTGTCGTAAACACGTAGTTGATTGTAGGCTTTATTCGATCCTTATCTACCTTGATTCCCGACCATTGATCGTTTTTATAGAATTGTTCGTATTTACGCCACTTATCGTGCAAAGGCTTTTTAGCTTGCATGGCATATCGATAATTGTCCCAAACTTCGCTTACAATCTGTTCTTCACGTTTACTAGATTTGGCTTGTTTTTCATCCATCATTCGTCACCTCCCTCGTAAGAGTGAAATCCATCACTGATTTCATTAATCCATTTCTTTGCATTTTCATACTTCATACGCCATTGTTCAGCTTCTTGTCTTGCTTCAGCTAACTGCTTTGATAAATAAATAATCTGTTCATTTTGTGCGGCAATCGCATTTTTTGTATTAAATAAGACCCGAATAAACTTCAACACGATCTATATCCTCCTTGCCATCTTCATAGAAGTCTGGTAACGGTGGTGGCACTGAAGTAACCATCGAAGCAACAGAGACGTCGTGATGTCTTGGAATCCCCATAATCATATAGCGAAGGGCATCAACCGTGTGATCCTTATAGGCATGTGGTTTTTCTGGTTCATTCTGTCCAGGCTTCGCTTTCTGCCATCTGTATTGGGAGAGTTCTTCTATTAAATGTTCACATCGTTCAGAGATCACTAACTTAGGTTGACCATCTTTATTTTTCTTTAAATATTCCGAGATTTTATGAATACCAGCATGTAAATCATTGTTTCCAGGAATTACTGGAACACCGTGACGCAGGTACTCTCCACGTACAGATTTCCCTGTTACCGCATTTCTGTTTTGTGTTGAAGGGTCAATCCAATGTCCAAAAATTGAAGTGTCCTTCGACATAAACTTAATATTAGCGGCGTGGTGTTCTACGAGCTGGTTCGTTTCGTAATACTCTTGGTAAACATAAAGAGTTCCTGTATCTGGATTAACTGATCCCCATAAAGCTGCCGTCGGATTATGCAGACCATGATCCAGTCCAAAGTAAACAGGATGCTCTGGATCTGGATTAACGTGTGGAATAACATACGGATAAGATGAATGAAAATCTGGGAACACTTGTCCTTCAAACGCAGACCAATCTGCGTAAATGTATCTCTTAACCCAACTTTCTGGATAGCTGTCCAGAAGTCCTTGTACATAGTCTTCTGGAAGGTAAATATTCTCTGTTGTCGGAGCTTGAAAATAAGAGTAATTTTCGCTTTGATTTTGTACAAACTTAGAGTACACCCAGCTTCCACCTTCTGGGTTCGTTGTTCCAAAACCTGTACGTCTGGGAACATTATTTCGTCGAAGGCGAGACTCTAGCATCATCCAAATATCCTCAGCCACTTCAGAAAGTTCATCTATATAGAAGAAACCCAGATTTAAACACTTATATTTATTTGGATCGTCCATAGATCGAAAGATAACAACTGATCCATTGTAGAATTCAAGTGAGTTCTCGGATTTATTGAACGCTGTCTCTAATCTTCCACCTTTTAAAACAGGGTGGGGGACAACTTCCAAAAATGTTCTTTGTGTCGTATCTCGTAAGTTTGGATATGTTTGTGCGCCAACTAGTCCAAAATTATTTGGATACCTAAGAGCTAACTGAATAGCTTCTTGTGATCCGCATAGCGTTTTTCCAGAACCGAAACCTCCAGCATATAAACGATACTTCGCATTAGAAGCGTGGAAATCAGATTGAGCAGGAAGAGGGTCATAGAATTGCTCTAAATATCCACACGTTGGACAAAACCCCCACCACGTATCTGAACCTTCTTTGTAGGGCTTTCCACACATTTTACACGGATGCTCATTATAAGGAAGAAATTCTGTCATTTGAAATTTCCTCTAAATTCACAATATCTTGTTGTTTATTCCCTTCGTCAGGGTTTGGAATATTGTTTACTATAATAATGTTTGGAGACTTCGTTTCTTTCTCTTCATTAGAGATTCTCATGAACTCCAACAACATTTTCTGTTGTCTTCCTTTACCTTCAACAGCTTGATTGAAAATTGTATTCAAAACCTCTGGAAGCTTCGCTACGTAAAGGTCTTGCATGTTTTTCACAGCCCAGCGAAGAAAAGAAGGATCATTCATATACTTTCTATATTCATTCAAAGTGATTCCTAAAGACTCCGCCTTATACGTATCGGGCATATCTGAAAACCCTTCATCCATCATTAAGCGGACTAATTCTTTAGCTGTATCGTCCTTTTCAAATGTTTTCTTTATTGGAAGCTTTTCCATTGGCAACCCTCCAATTCTTAATAAATTATAACACTTATTACATACGCAATCAACTATGCAGTTATATCACAAAAATAATTTTTGAAAAAAGGTGTTGACAAGGGGGACAGATTTCAGTATCATGAAATTGTTGTCATTTTACTTACGAAAGGATCAAATACTTTCATCCTAATGCAGCAAAATGGAGCTAAACCGCATAAAATGCCGGAGTGGCGGAATAGGCAGACGCACAGGACTTAAAATCCTGCGGAGGGTTTACCTCCGTGCCGGTTCGAGTCCGGCCTCCGGCACCAATAAATTAATGTTTGGTCTAGCCCACAGAAGTGGATGTAATTAAATAGTGCACCATTTCTAAGAGGTACTTAACGTTAAGTAAGTACCATTTTTAACTTTATTTTGCCGGTGTGGCGGAATAGGCAGACGCGCGGGACTCAAAATCCCGTGTCCTTTATAGGACATGTCGGTTCGACCCCGACCACCGGTAGTATAAGCACGTAAAGACGACGTTTTAGCGGTATTTAAACCGTTAAAGTGTCGTCTTTTTTAATGCATGCTATGAAGCCGGTAGTAGCGTTCTAATGTTTCAGGTTACATGGACTGAAAAAATATTTAGAAGCGATAAATTGATTTGTAAAAAGTTTTTTTCCATATTCAAGCAATGCACCGGTCAGCTCTAATGTTCTACAAATACATTCACTTTCATAAGTAATTTCCCATAACTTAATGTAACAATAATTAATTAAGAATGGAGAATATGAAAGAGTATGATAAAATTTTTATCTTTTAGTGGTTATGTGACAGAGATTAGTGATTTTATGGTCACTTTAAATGGTGAAGATTCAGGTTGTTATAAATTAATATCTGTTAATAACGTTAATAAAGGTTCTAATTCTTTTATCCATTTTGTCGTATCACCGACCACTTATTTTGTTGACCATATTATTGTGTCTGAAGGGGATTGGATAACGGGATATTATGATGGAAATGCACCCGTTCCATTAATCTATCCACCACAATATCAAGCTCTTGTCGTAGTCAAAGAAAGCCCGTATCAAAATGTAAAAGTTGATCACTTTGACCAGAATTTGCTAAGCAGTGACGGGCGATTAAAATTAAATCTTTCTTCTTTTACTCAACGATTATTGACTAACGGTCAACCCTTCACAAAAAATCTTGCAAACCGTAATCTGATTGTTCTCTACGGCCCTGTTACAAAAAGTATTCCAGCGCAAACAACTCCTTATAAGATTATCGTATTGTGTTAAATTGTCAGATTCCTTTCAAGTAGGAACAGTCACTTTTCTTATAATTCGGAACTACTTTTTAGAAGCAACTTGTTCTCGAGCCATATTCTTCGCCACAACTGAACCGCCTTCTCTTGTACGAGCTAATTCGATAATGTCTTCGATTTGGTACACGATGAAGTTGTCGGCGAAGCTTTTACTCTGATTAACTTTGGGAAGATCTTTTCTGATTGTTCCGCGACTCCTTTACTTATGGACAGGCTTAAGAAGTGTATGAAGTAATGAACTCCTTTTTTGTCGGACAATCTAGACGTTCTCCAAGATAAATAACCTTTTTCAATAGTGGGTATACAACGCATTATCAGTAGACAACTTGTATGTTATACTAAAAAGAAAATAAGGATTGATAAGATATATGAATCGAAGGAAAAGGCTTTCCGATAGTATTGCTGATGATATTATGTCGATGATCATGATTGAAAAAAGATTTTGTCCGGGTGATAAACTTCCGAATGAAATAGAGTTGTCAGAGGAACTGAATATAAGTAGAACGACACTTCGCGAAGCCATCCGAATATTAGTTACGAATGGTATTCTCGAAATCGAAAGAGGGAGAGGGACGTTTGTTAAAGAGGATCTTGATATTAGCAACACCGTACCCTCATTTCAAGAACTCTCAAATGAAAAGATCAACGCAAAAGATTTGTATGAGATGCGCTTAATCTTTGAGCCAGAAGCAGCTTATTATGCGACGTTACGAGCTAGTGATCCGGAGTTGAAGCGGATTTTAGAGTACGGAAAGCAAATTGAAGAAAAAATTAAGCTAAATCAGGATAGAACAGAGGTGGAGCAGAAATTTCATAAAGCGATCGCAAAGGCAACCCATAATGAATTTATGGATAAGCTAATGCCAGTTATTTTTGAAGCGATTGATAAAGGTGTAACGTTATCAGAAAAAAATGAACTCGTTGCAAAAGATACGATTAATGACCATAAAATGATTATAGAATTTATGCAAGCCCGCAATCCTGAAGGGGCGAGAAGTGCAATGAAAATTCATATTTTACGTGCGTTGAAAGATTTAGGGATTGAATAATTAAGGCTGATTGTCTTACAACCTATTTACAGTAGACAACAAACGATTTAAAATAGAATAATAAGTTTAAAATAAAGGTGTGTGTTCAGATGAGAAGTAATATGATAAAAATTGGTGTTGATCGTGCTCCTCACCGTAGTCTTTTATATGCAACAGGAAAAGTAAAGCCGAAAGATTTAGAAAAACCATTTATTGGTGTTTGTAATTCCTATATCGATATTATTCCTGGTCATGTTCATTTGCGTGAGTTTGCGGATGTCGTAAAAGAAGCGATTATTGAAGCAGGTGGAATTCCGTTCGAATTTAATACAATTGGGGTTGACGACGGAATAGCAATGGGACATATCGGAATGCGTTATTCCTTACCAAGTCGCGAACTCATTGCTGACTCAGCCGAAACGGTCATTAATGCGCACTGGCTTGACGGTGTTTTTTACATTCCGAACTGTGACAAAATTACACCAGGTATGCTTATGGCTGCTGTTCGTACGAATGTTCCTTCCGTTTTTGTATCGGGTGGACCAATGGAAGCAGGCGTAAGTTCAACAGGTAAACAAATTTCCTTAACGTCTGTATTTGAAGGTGTTGGAGCGCATAAATCAGGTCAAATGTCTGCGGAAGAGTTACTAGATATTGAAATGAATGCTTGTCCAACATGTGGTTCATGTTCCGGAATGTTTACGGCAAACTCCATGAACTGTTTAATGGAAATGTTAGGTGTCACACTTCCCGGTAATGGTTCAATCGTGGCAACAAGTGAAAAGCGTAAAGAGTTAATCTTCGAAGCGGCAAAACATTTAATTCGTATGATTAAAGAAGACATCAAGCCACGAGACATTATTACAAAAGAAGCGATTGATGATGCATTTGCACTTGACATGGCAATGGGTGGATCAACGAATACCGTTCTTCACACATTGGCGATTGCGAACGAAGCTGGGATTGAATACAATTTAGAGGATATTAATAAAGTTGCTGCTAAAGTTCCTTACTTAGCAAAAATTATGCCAGCATCTGACATCTCAATGGATGATATTAATAAAGCTGGCGGTGTAGAAGCAATTATTAATGAGTTAACAAAAGTTCCTGGAGCTATTCATCCAGAACGAATAACGATTACAGGGAAAACGATTGGTGAACTTGTAAAAGGTCATGAAATTACAAATACAGACGTGATCCGTACGAAAGACAATCCTTACAGTCCCGTAGGTGGCTTATCTGTCCTTTATGGAAACATTGCACCAGAAGGTTCTGTTATCAAAGTAGGTGCAGTTGATCCATCCATTAAAACATTTACAGGTGAAGCGATCGTCTTTGATTCACAAGATGAAGCTCAACAAGCTATCGATGATGGAACCGTTCAAGAAGGTCATGTTGTCGTTATTCGCTACGAAGGACCGAAAGGTGGTCCTGGTATGCCAGAAATGCTTGCACCAACGTCTGCTATTATGGGTCGTGGACTTGGTACAAAGGTTGCGCTCATTACAGATGGACGCTTTAGTGGTGCATCACGAGGCATTTCAATCGGTCATATTTCACCAGAAGCTGCCGAAGGTGGACCGATTGCGTTGATTGAAAATGGTGATGTAATCGAAATCGACCTTCCGAACCGAACAATGAATGTAAAAGTGTCTGATGAAGAATTGGAAGAACGTCGTAAAAACTTAAAACCATTCGAGCCAAAAATTAAGACGGGATGGTTAGGGAGATATTCTAAACTTGTTACAAATGCCTCTAAAGGCGGTATTATGAGTATTTGATTTTTATAGTCTAAAAAGAAGTATATCCTCACAAACGTTGCTTTATCAATGTTTGTGGGGGTTTTTTATTAGAAAATCGTAAGTGGCATCGTTTGTTTGTTGGAATCAATTGTTTCGATAAATTTTTCGATTGTCGGCGTTAAGTAAGTGTCAGCCCTTCTAATAAAAACGGTTTTTATCTTACTGTATTGCTTTGGAAGCTTTTTAAATTGGATAAGCCCATTTTTTTCATTTGTTTTACTTCTGATTTTGGAACGAATGCAACACCAAGTCCCATAACTGTACTGCGTAAGATCATTTTTAATGTACCGAACTCCATCATTTTTTTGGAGTCATGTTTTGATCTTTAAACCATTTCATTAGACGTGCTCGATATACACAACCTTCATAAAACATAAAATACACTTTTTTTAATCTTCGAGGTAGATAAATGATTATCAGAAATTAAAACAAGCTCCTCTTGATACACATCCGGAGGGAAGGTTGTTTCTGTAACGAAAGCGCCATCTAATTTAAAACATCGGATACTAACGATTCTGTTACTCCTGTAAATAAAATCAACGTTTTTATATTTTTTAACATAGCTGGACAAAAATATAGGCTTTGAAACTAGAGTCTTAACATGGTCCTTTAAGTATTGCCACAGCACTCTTTTATAATAGAGTTTCTGTGGTGCCTTCTCTGAAAGTAGTAATTTGATATCATAATATTTATCTATTTTTGATTTTCTTTTTCTTGTAGTAACCGGTTGATAACCGATGAAATATTTTTCAACCGTACGGCAATCAACGTTAAGATTTTTCGCTAATTGACTTTATTAATTTTCATTTGCAGACTCTCCATAAATTATTTTAAATTTTGGCAAGTCTGTAAGCTCTTTTGCTTCTACTTCTGTGTTGACATCTAATGTTACATGCATAATATCCACTCCAGTCTGAACGAACATTCTTTTGAATTGAAGTTTGAGAAATATGATTTAGTGGTGATTGATGAACTAGGATACATCTCATTTGATAAGGAAGGTGCAGAACTTCTTTTCACCCATTTAGCGGGGAGAAAATCAACCATTATCACAAGTAACTTACCGTTCCTTAAATGGCAAGACATCTTCCACGATCCTTTGACGGCGGCTCTGATTATAGGCTTACGCATAAATCGCACGTCATTAATATGAATGGACCTTTATACAGAATGAAAGAAACAGAAGAATGGATCTATGCTGGAACAAATAAAGTGGATCAAAATTAAATTGCGAAGTGGATCACTTTTCACTTGCGAAATACACAAAACTTTACTAAATCGTTCCCAACCTAACTTTCTTGCTTGAAAATGCCCAACAAATTCTCAATCGCAGCATATGTCATAGATTGTTTTCCGTATCCTTTTAAAAATAACGATCAAATCTTAACTCAATCTATACATGAATTTTACTGAGTTTTAATATTAAGGTGATATGCTTAAATTAACTAACAATTTGGAGGTGATAGACATGAAAATACGTGCACTGTTTATTGATATGGATGGCACACTTCTAAATCGTACAAACACAATTTCTTATCGAAATTTGATAGCTATCGACAAACTTATAAATCAAGGGGTTAAAGTTTTTCTAGCAACTGGACGCCACTATGAAATTACAAATCCTTACCACAAAGCAATTGGGTTAGAAACGCCAATGATCTGCTTAAATGGTGCAGCGATCCATGAAGCAGGGGATGGAAATTTTATAGAAATGCATCCTGTTCATTTAAACGAAAAGCGATTACACGATTTAACCGCTGACCAACCCTATAATGTTTTAATTCATACTGCGAATGGACTTTACTGTAAGGAAATAAATGATGATATCATCCATTGGGTAAACGTTGGAAACATTCCACCTCGCTATATCGGAGACTTAAGAAAAGCAAACTATCCAGATGTTCTTAAATACAGTGTGCGAACAGGTGGACCGAACTATGAATTATCCGCTTTATTTAAAGAAGAAGCCAATGTTATCGATTGGAATGATGGTTTTGAAATTGTTGCTCCAAACATTTCGAAATGGACAGCAATAAAAAACTTATTAGATCAATATCAAATCCATCCAAATGAAACAGTAGCAATTGGAGACGGTCCCAACGATATTGAAATGCTTCAACACGTAGGTATTGGGGTTGCAATGGGGAACGCCAGCAAAATAGTTAAAACTGCAGCCGATGTCATTACAGGTCACCACGAAAATGATGGTTTAGCTGAGTTTATTGAATATTATCTCCTTCAATCACGTGCAATCTAACCCTCCTAGGAAAGACTTCATCTCTCTTTCCTCATCCCATAACTTCACATCTTTCATAAAACCGAAAAAGCACCCTAATAGGATGCTTTTCATTAATTATTTTTCGTTCTGTTAATGACTAAGACATCTGTTCACGCAAATTTGTTTGAACGACTTTCTTATACGTTTTAGTTTGTAGCCTTACAAAAATATTATTAGCGATTAACGACAAAATGATTAAAACGGTTCCCGCTATATTAAACATTGTAATGTGATAACCTTGATACATTGATGCTAGTATAGTTTCATGGACACATGTTAGTTAAGTCATTACAATCAATTTTAGGAGGATGTGTCCAATGAAACATAAGAATCATGGAAAACGATACAATGACGACTTTCGTAAAATGATTGTTGAGTTATATAACTCTGGTCAATCAGTTAGAAGTTTAAGTAGCGAATATGGCGTTTCTGAAGTGACTATTTATGCATGGATTAAAAAGTTCACTCCAATTGAATTAGAAGATGGTTCCTCTGTAACTCCAGATGATTATGCAAAATTACAAAAACAAATACTTAAATTACAACAGGAAAATGATATCTTAAAAAAGCTATGGCCATATTCGCAAAAAAGTAAATAATATTGAAATAACTGATTTTATTCATGACCAAAAAGAAAATTATCCAGTGCAAACAATGTGTGAAGTACTTGAAGTTCCAAGAAGTACATACTATCAGTCATTAAATAAAACAATTTCTAATCGTGATCGTGAAAATAATTATCCAAAAAGATTATTGAGATCCATAAAGAAAGTAAAAAACGTTATGGTGCACCTAAAATTCACCGGGAATTGATAAAAAAGGGTTACAAGGCTAGCCTAAAGCGAGTTCAACGTTTGATGAAAAAAGCTGATATTAAATCAATAGTTGTTAAAAAGTTTCGTCCTACACCTAGCAAGGAAACAATTGTTGAGCGTGAAAACATTCTCGAAAGAGATTTTTCAACAGAAACGATTAATGAAAAATGGGTTTGTGATATCACCTATATCCATACACTTTGTGATGGTTGGTGTTACCTTGCATCAGTTATGGATCTTCATACTAAAAAGATAGTGGGTTATTCCTTTTCTCGTACGATGACGACTGATTTAATTATAAAAGCACTAGAAAATGCTTATCATGCACAAAAACCTGATAAAGGATTAATATTCCATTCAGATCTCGGCACACAATATACAAGCACTGATTTCGCTAAAATTATAAAAAAATTCAAAATGACGCATTCTTTTAGCTATAAGGGAAGCCCTTATGATAACGCTTGTATCGAATCCTTTCACGCTATTTTAAAGAAAGAAGAAGTAAATCATGTTCAGTACCTTGATCATAAATCTGCCAAATTAGCATTATTCCAATACATTGAAGGTTGGTACAACCGCAAAAAAATTCACGGTAGTATTGATTATAAAACACCACAAGAGATGGAAGATTTGTATACCTGTGCTGGATAACTAACGCTATTTAAATTCACTGCATCGGCTTTACGTGGAGAGGCGGGCATGATAGCCTCTTATGGCAAGCCAGCAATGTTTTTAAGTGATCTGGCTCCATGGCTTTGAAATCGTGCCCGCAGAGGCTCCATGTCAAGCCTTGACAGTTTAATATAAATCATATTCAAAGAACAAATTAAAAACTTAACTTATTTGTGTCCAAAATATTGACGTAGATCCACATCGAAACAACAAGCGTAGTAACTGGAACGACGTTAATAAATAAAAGTGCATTTAGAGGAGTCAAAATACTTACACCAACGTTCCAACCTAGTAAAGCAATCAAACCTGGAAAGATTACCATAAACAATAAATGCGGATATGCAATAATACAATCGACACGTATCCAACCATTGTTGCAATCGTAACGACGACCGTAGCGGTTAATGTTCCGAGCAAACAACTTAACGTTGAAGACTGCAAAGCAGACCATCCGTTAAAGCGACTTCCACCGATCGTATAAATCACCCATCCGACAACAGCGATAAAGATAAGAATAGAAGGAATAATATCACTCGTTGCACCTAAAAATCCTGCAAAATCACCTTTCATAATCACAAACATGGCACCAATAAAAGCAACAATGACGCAAATCGTCGTAAAGGAATGAGGACGTTTTCTAAAAACGATCCTTAATAGCACAATCGAAATCATCGGCATTAAAGCTTCCATAACAGAAGCAACCATCGCACCTGGTTCTCCTAATAAATCTTCTCCCCAGAAAATCAGAATATTATAGACGACAAACGCCATCGTATCAAAAAAACATAATTGCAAACCATAACCTTCAAATCGAAACGCTTGTTTTCCTTCTCTCCATAAAAGCAAAAATACTAATATAATTGTAACCGCATCATAGCGGATAAGAGTAAAATAAAACGGATCAATGTGGTCAAAAGCTGAATGTGCAATCGGAAACATGGCTCCCCATGATACAGCTGCAATAAAACATAAAAACGCGCCTCACAATAAGCGATGCTTCAAACCCCTCATGCCTCCTTAACTACTAACATATTCATTATCTATCAATTTTGGTATCTAATAAAATGAATAGTAATGATAATCTTATATCAATGAAAGGGGGATGTTTGTGGAATTTAAAAAAAAGGAACGATTACAGAAGCAGCAAAAGAAGTTTTACCACTAAGGGGAATAGCTCGAAGGTTAGGTCGCAATGTAAGTACAATTTTTGGTGAAAGAAAACGTGGTTCCGTCCAGCAAATTGATACTAACTATAAGCCTTATACGAAATATTTTCCAGACGTTGGGACACAAATTTATGAGGAGAATCGAAAAAAACGAGAAGCTCGTTCTACCGTAATGAAGGCCTGGGAATTTACCCGTTTTGTAGAGGAAAAATCCTCAAAAAGAAATGGTCCCCAGATGCGGTGGTTGGCTATGCAAAAGGCACAAAAAAGTCCTAGGAATGAGCAAAGAAAAACATCCTAAATCTATTTAAACAAGAGAAGAATTTGGACACTGGGAAATCGATATCAAATGATGATGCGTTCCAGACGTTAGTGGAAAGGTAAACACGCCTAAAGATAATTACGCGCATTTTCGAATAAAACATCCCAAGCAGTCACAAGGGTTCTTCATGATATATTTGTGGAGTATTCTTAACTTCAAAGTGTTTTTAAAAGCATTACAGCTGACAATGGCTCAGAATTCAGTGACAAAGAACTAGGAATTAACATTTATTTCTCACACCTTTATGCTTCATAGGAACGAGGATCAAATGAGCATTATAATGGGCTTATACGTAGATTCATCAAGAAAGGGCAGCCAATCCTTACATGCACTGATAAACGTATTGATGAAGTTGCACACTGGATGAACACACTTCCACGATACTAGACTACCGAACACCAGGTGAAATATTCACCAATTTTGTTGATGATCAACAAACTACTGGAAAACCTTATATAGTAGTTTCTCGCATAGTGTTGCATATAATATTGGAATTAAAGTAAAAAACAATATACTTGAATCCTTTATTTTTTAGTAAAATTTTCCGACTTTTTTCTCTTGTTCTAAAAAGTAGTTTAATTGAATAATAAGGAATATACTGTAAATTCGGAGGTGATAGTCTGAAAATATTTGCTAGAGTAATGTCGGTAGGGTCGTTAGTTATCGTATTATATAAATAAAGGTAACAGATATTCAACATATTTTCGCAAACAAGTTATAGAAATATACACTTCCCATACTACCTATGTTGAAATGATAAACTTTATTTATATAGTACAAAAGAACATTCAATGAAAATTAAAAATGGAGGTATTTTATGATGAGAAAAGTAAAATCAATTATCCTTACAGCATCGATAGCAGTAGTCATAATAGCTATAGGTTCTATTACAGCGCAAGGATTGACACACCAGCATATTTCTATGGGATCTGGCGCTACTGTTTATATTCAAGGGTACAATACTGTTGGCGTAAAAGGAACAGGTCTATACGGTACAAATAAAAACAAGGTAGTGACTGGATGTAAAGTAAGATTAAGAGAAGGAAATTTTGATAAATCTGCCAACAATTATGCAAAAAGGGGTGGCTGGACAGCGAAGTTATCAAAAGTAAATAATCCATTAAAAACTGCTTATACTACTTACAGTTGGAGATATTAGTCTAGTAATTAAGTTCCTAATGTTTTTGGCAGCATATAAAATGCTGCCAAAAAGCCTTTTAATTTATTTTATTTATCATTAATGAAAAAGAAAAGGAAGTAAATATGATACCTAATATAATAAAAAAATCATGGCTACCTCTTTGTTTTACGGTAATCGTATTTAGTATTATTGCAGGCGGAATTTCTATGATTTTAACTGTAGAGGAAAAAATGACAAATCATATAAGTAAAAATACGTATCGCATTCTTATTAATCAAAATGATACAGAAATATATTTTACAAACGAAGATTTATTATCATGGTTAAATAAACAAGTTGAGCAATTTACATTTTATAAGAACATACCTGAATCCGCTAGTCGTTTGAGCTACTCAAATGAAAAATCCTCTATGTACCAAATGGATAAAAATGAGGCTTATATTAATGTTTGGAACGAAGATGATCAAATCAAAAAGAATGGTAAACATTATTTTTACTTTAATCATATGGAGTATGAAGTAGTTGGCTATATTGATAATTTTACTAATGTAGTGGCAAATATTATTCCATCACTAGAAAAAAATCCTAAAGAACCGATGAAGGGGGAATATTATATTGACGCTGGTGAAAAAAGTGAGCTACTCATACAAGACCTATTAACTGCGATACAAAAAACAAACAGCGAGACTGAAATTTATTATGAGAAAGTTGAAAAAGCATGGCGGACTGATCTATTCAATCAAAAATATGCGCTTCTTATATTTCTCGGATCTAATGCTCTCCTATTTGTCTCTGGATTCACTATTATACTTTCATCGGTAGAAAAATATAAAAGAGAGATGTTTGTTAGGAGATTATCAGGAGCAGGTGAAACCCGTTTATTACTAACGATTTACTTCAATATGTTAAGTATTCGATTCATAGGCATCATGCTTGCAAGTTCAATCTTTTTTTTAGTGACTAATATTTTTAACTTATTGCCTTACAATACGGTGTTTCGTTTGGAATCGATCATCATAGGTATCATATTATTCTTTATTATGGATATATTATACACCCTCCCTATGTTATTTATTAATCAAAAGAAACAATTAATCAAAATTATGAGGTAATAAATATGCCGATTCAACTAAAATATGCGTTGGAAGATATTTGGAGAAAAAAACTATATTTCATTTCATTTTTAATTCAGATTACGATAATAATACTATTAATTACGGAATGTTTTTCCTTAATACATAAAAAACAAGATGCGTTTCATCATTTATCTAATACCTTTGATATTTCCAATGCTTTTTATATATCAATGGAAGAGAAGGAAGAGTATGTAGGTGGAGAATACGAAGAAAATATAATGAAAGATTTATACACGTATATTACTAAAAATGATAAATATACAAGTTTTTCAAATATTGAGGATTATATAGAAATAAAAGATATTCCTAAAAATCCACTTTCTGTTGAGATTGAGCAGGGGCCTAGCAAAATTAAGGCTTATAAAACATTGTTTATTTCGCACAGTTTTATCAACGTTTTTAATCTAGCATTATCAAAAGGGGAATTTTTTCATTCGAATTGGGAGTATGCGAGCGATAAAAGTATACCAGTTGTGCTCGGTTATTCATATGAAAAGTATATGGATATTAATGATGAATTTACCGATACCAACAATCAAAAATATAAAGTTGTTGGTTTTTTACAAGATGGGCAAACTTTTGTTGATATATCATTTGGCGAAGGTGTCATCGGATTAAATGATGTTATATTAATTCCAATTGATGTTACAGCATTAGACAATATACATATTAACGGAAATCATGATTATGAAACCTATCTTGATAATTCGACTATCATCGTTAAGAATAGAAACGATATAAGAGAATTAAGAACAATTACCGAAGATTCAAAGTTATATAATTATAACATTAACAGTGTGGAAGGCGTTTCCAGGTATATGGAAAAATCCACGCAGGAAGCTGTTGGTGTGTTTTCATTTATATCAATATTAGTTATTATTTTTGCTTCATTACTAGTAATTATTAACACTTTGGAATTTGTTAGAAAAAATATTAGGGAATTCAGTATTCATATTTTTTGCGGAGCGACCAAGGTACACATTGCATTAAGGATTTTTTTACAAATCTTTATTGTTTGGTTACTTTCTTTTATTATTTCTCTTATAATATCCAGTGAAATTTTTATTGTATTAGGTGTTTCGGGATTAATTTTACTACTTTGCTTAGGAACATGTCTTCCAAGCTTTATTACACTTTTTAAACTTCAAATAAGTGATATATTAAGGAGAAAAGAATAAATGATTGATCTGAAAGATATTTCAAAGGTATATAATAAATCTAAACCTAATGAAGTGAATGCTCTACAAAATATTAATTTAAAAATAGAAGCAGGAAGCATGCTAGCCATTATGGGTCCGTCAGGTTCAGGAAAATCTACGCTACTTAATATATTAGGATGCCTAGATGTGCCAACCGCAGGCACATATAAGTTATATGATCAGGAAATACAATCTTTAAGCCAAGGAAAATTAGCCGCTGTACGAAATCAGCACTTTGGTTTTGTAGTACAAGACTTTGCACTTATTGAAGAATATACAGTTATGAAAAACGTTGAAATTCCGCTTCATTATAGTAAAAACAAAGTCAATAAAAAAGAAAGAATTTTAACTCTGCTCGATATGCTTGGTATGAAGGAAAAAGCGTCTGAATATGCATATAATTTATCGGGCGGGCAAAGGCAGCGTGTGGCAATTGCACGAGCATTAATTAATAATCCAGATATTATTTTAGCAGATGAACCGACCGGTGCATTGGACCAAAAAACGGGTGAGCAGGTATTATCTATATTCAAAAGGATACATAAAGAACAGAATAAAACTGTTTTAATAGTTACACATGACGACAAGATTGCGAAACAATGTGAGGGAATAGTAAATTTAGTAGACGGAAAAATATATTAAAAATTCCCCTGTTCAAATACAGCCTTGAGGAGTAAAAATTCTTCGAGATAATCATCCCCTAAATTTGATAAATATGGGATAATTTAACTGTATTTATCGCTTTTTAGGGGGATTTCTGGATGGTTACAAGAAAAGAAAAA